>JBBTQD010000013.1:0-57988 GCA_038065855.1 Patescibacteria group bacterium | reverse complement strand
ACCGGAACCAAAGGCAAAACCACCACTGCTTTTTTGATTTATCGGATATTAAAAAGCAAGTATAGAAATTCGGTTTTTGCCGCCGGGAATTTCGGAAAACCGGCTCTGGATATTCTGCCAAAATTAAAAAATAATTCCCTGGCGGTTTTAGAACTTTCCAGTTTCCAGCTCCAGGATTTAGACAAAAGCCCTCATATCGCCGTAATTACCAATATTACTATTGATCATCTTGATCCTTCCGGAAAATTCGCGCCTTCAACTCACCAAGATGCCGGCGAGTATTTTAAAGCCAAAATAAATATAATTAAATTTCAATCTGCCAAAAATTTTGCCGTAATCAACCCTTTGCTCAAAAATAAAACTAAAAAAATCGGCGGGGGCGAAAAAATATTCCCCAATCCCCTACTCTTAAAAACCGGATTAAAAGGCGCTCACAATTTTGAAAATATCGCTTTGGCGGTTCAAGTCGGAAAAATCTTGAAAGTACCGATGAAAAAAATAATAAAAGCGGTTAAAAATTTTAGAGGAGTCGAGCACCGGCTTGAATTCGTTGTCAAAATAAACGGCGTCTCATTTTACAACGATTCAGCCGCCACTAATCCTGACGCAACTTTGGCAGCACTGAAATCGTTTACAGAGCCAGTTCATTTAATCTTAGGTGGATATGATAAAGGTTTGGATTATAAAGAACTGACTAACCATATTTCAAAGTCAGAAAATATTAAAACAGTGGCGTTAATCGGACAGCTAAAAAATAAGTTATACAAAATTTTAAAGTCTAAAACCGGAGTTAAAATTAAAAAATTTAAAAATTTAAAAGAAGCGGTCTTGACACTGTATAAAAAAGCTGCTAAAAATGAAGTGGTCCTTTTGTCTCCGGGGGCGGCAAGTTTTGATATGTTCCAAAACTATACCGACCGGGGGGATGAATTCAAAAAACTCGTTCGACAACTGGAAAGGATGCGTTAATGGGAAAAGATTCCTTAGTTGCAAGGTTCCCTATCGAAAAAGGTCCGGTCATACGGGAAATAGTCAAAGAATTCAAGCACTTATTCCACCACACTAGGTGGGAAAAAGACGGAAATTCGATGAAACTCGAAGGCGACATCTGTGGGCCTGACTCTGACGATGAGGGCTCAAGAACCAGATTTCTGTATGACGTCGAAGAAATGAAGATCCAAATGGAGGAAGTCGGCGCATCCGTGGAACTGCGCATGACCGAATTTACCAGATGAAGATCTGGCCCCGGAGACTTTTCCAAAAAGAGCCTGCGCTTGCGCAGGCTCTTCTCATTTTCTATGCATCATCATCAAAATCGGACTAGCTACAAAAATAGATGAATAAGCCCCGGAAGCGATGCCGATAATCAATGCTAGTGAGAAGTTTTTTAAAGTCGGCCCGCCAAAAACATAAATGGCGATTACGGCAAAAAGAGTGGTTAAAGTCGTGTTTATTGATCGCGCCAAAGTTTGCTTAATGCTTTTATGAACGGTCTGATTAAAATCCTCTCCCTTATTTTTTAAAACATTCTCTCTAATCCGATCATACACAACCACAGTATCATTTATTGAATAGCCTAAAATCGCCAAAGCCGCGGCAATAAGCGGCGCATCAATGGCCGTTCCTTTAAACTGGCCAAGCCACGAAAAAACACCGATCGGCAAAAGCAAGTCATGGATTAAAGCCATAATCGCCCCCAAAGCTAAAACAAAAGGGCTAACTTGGCCGCCGATCTTTGAAAAAACAACAGCCAAGTATAAAGAAATAAAAATCAAAGCGGAGGTTATGGCAATGATGCTTTTTCTTTTTAACTCATTGCCCAAAACCGAACCGATTGAATCAAAACGTTTTTCCTCAAGCTCTCCTAATTTTTTTAATTCAGTTAGAATTTTCTGGTGAGTTTCCTCTGTTATTTCGGGCATTTTCAAAATTAATCCGCTTTCCCCTGTAGTAGAAATTGAAACTTCGCTAATATTAAGGCCATCCAACTTTTCTTTTATTTCACCCGCCTGCGGCCTCGACTCTAAAAATTCAATCTCCAAAATTGAACCGCCGGTAAAATCAGTCCCCAAGTTAAGACCGTAAATCAAAAATAAACCAAGCGACACAACCATTAAAACAAGAGAAATTATGAAAAATATTTTATATATTTTAGGCATTGAATTTTTTATCTAAATCAAGGCAAACCGAATTAATGCAATATCTTTTCCCGCCCCTCTCTTTTGGCCCGTCATCAAATACATGCCCCAGATGGCCCCCACATTTTCTGCATAAAACTTCTGTCCTAATCATGCCACCGCTTAGGTTTTGCTTCAACTCTATATTTTCCAGATTTATCGGCTCCGTAAAACTAGGCCAACCGGTTCCTGAATAAAATTTGGTTTCTGAAGAAAAAAGTTCCGCCCCGCAAACAGCGCATTTGTACATCCCTTTTTCGTGGTTATTCCAATATTTACCCGAAAACGGCGCTTCTGTCCCCTTGCGCCTCGCTACTTCGTATAATTCCGGCGATAATTCTTCGTCTTTTTTCATTTTATTTTATTTCCCATGGCACTTTTTAAACTTTTTACCGCTCTTACACCAACAGGGGTCATTGCGGCCAATATCCCTGCCCTCCGAAGCTTTAGCGAAGGAGGGTTTTTCTTGTAGCTGCGTAGCCTGCGGCGCTATCCCAACCTTAAAAATCATATTCACCACCTGATACTTTATGCCTTTTAACAACTGGTCGAACATCTTTTGTCCCTCGATGCGGTATTCCACTAGAGGGTCGCGCTGGCCGTATGCCCGCAGATTGACCGAATTTCTCAAATAATCCATGGCTTCCAGATGGTCAACCCAAAGCTCGTCAATCACCCGAAGCAAAACAAATTTTTCAAGGTTTCTCATTCCTTCCTCGCCGGTCTGTTTCTCTTTTTCTTCGTAAGCTTTTTTGAAAACTTCTAAAATTTCTTCTTTTATATTTTCTTTGTTTTTAATTTCACTTAAAATTGAAAATTGAAAATTTGTAATTGCGCTGACGGTTTCTTCGATTTCTTTGAGATTCGGTTCCGGTCCGATAGTATGAACCTGAATCAATTCATTAATAACTTTTTCAACAAATCCTAAAATTTTATCTTTGGCCGCCTTTCCATCAAGAATTTCTTTTCTTAGACCGTATACGGCTTCCCGATGCTTATTCATCACATTGTCAAATTCTAAAACATATTTTCGGGCGTCAAAATGATGACCTTCGATTTTGCTTTGGGCCTGTTCGATAGCCCGGCTGACTAAACCATGCTCAATTGCTTCGTCCTCGGGAAAACCAAGCGTCTCCATCATGTTTTTAATTCTTTCTCCGCCGAAAATCCTGATGACGTCGTCATCCAAAGAAACGAAAAATTGCGATGAGCCCGAGTCGCCCTGCCGGCCGGAACGGCCCCGAAGCTGATTATCGATTCTCCGCGCCTCGTGTCTTTCCGTGCCGATAACGTGAAGCCCGCCCAATTCTTTTACATTTTCCGCATTTTCCGCGCTTGGCGGGTTACCGCCAAGAATAATATCTACTCCCCGGCCGGCCATATTGGTCGCCACCGTCACCTGGCCCAAACGGCCGGCCTGAGCGATAATCTGGCCTTCTGACTCATGGTTTTTGGCGTTTAAAACGCTATGGGGAACCCCTTCCCGTTTCAACATCGCCGAAAGCAGTTCGTTTTTTTCAATCGAAACCGTGCCGACTAAAATTGGCTGACCCCTTGAATGCCTTCCTTTAATTTCTTCAACCACTGCTTTCCATTTGGCGCTTACGGTTTTGTAAATCCGGTCAGGCAAGTCTTTTCTTATCATCGGCATATTAGTCGGCACCACGATAACATCAAGATTATAAACTTTATGGAATTCCTCGGAAGATGTGGCCGCAGTTCCGGTCATGCCGGCCAATTTTTTATACATCCGGAAATAATTTTGGAAAGTGATCGTGGCCAGAGTTCGCGATTCTTTTTGGACTGCCACGCCTTCTTTTGCTTCCACGGCCTGATGAAGCCCTTCTGACCAGCGCCGGCCCGGCATCAGGCGCCCCGTGAATTCATCAACAATTATTACTTCGCCGTTTTTCACCACATAGTCGCGGTCGCGCTTAAACAAAACATCGGCTTTTAGGGCCTCTTCAAGGTGATGAACGTGGCGCATCCCAGCCTGATCATAAATATTCTGAAGGCCCAGCATCTTTTCGACTTTGTCGATTCCGGCATCGGTAATGGTCACGGCCTTCAGTTTTTCATCAATGTTATAATCTTCGTTTTCATGAAGCCGCGGCGCGATTTTGGCAAAAGTTTTATAAAGTTCTCCTGATTCGGCGTCAGGCGCGGAAATGATTAACGGCGTTCTGGCTTCATCGATTAAAATTGAATCAACTTCGTCTACTATCGCAAAGTTATAGCCTGCTTCCGGGCGCTGGCTCATCAGGTCTTGAGAGTAGGCCATATTATCCCGAAGATAATCGAAGCCGAATTCATTGTTCGTGCCATAGGTAATGTCGGTTTCATAAGCTTCACGCCTCGTGACCGGTCTTAAAAAATCATGAACTACTTTAAAAGCTCCCAATTCATCTCTGGCTTGATCTTTCTCTTTGTGTGTCGGATCGTAAATATAACTCGCATCATGATTAATACCCCCGACGCTCATGCCTAACGCATTATAGATCTGTCCCATCCAGACCGTATCGCGGCGAGCCAGATAATCATTCACAGTGATAACGTGTACACCATTAGAGGCAAGAGCATTAAGGTAAACTGCCAGAGTCGCGGTCAAGGTTTTCCCTTCGCCGGTTTTCATTTCAGCGATTTTTCCTTCATGCAAGGCAATTCCGCCGATTAGCTGAACGTCAAAATGCCGCTGGTTAAGCGTTCTCTTGGCCGCCTCGCGGACCAAAGCAAAAGCCTCGGTCAGCAAATCACTTAAACTTTCACCTTTTTTAAATCTCTCGCGAAATTCGCCAGTCTTTTCTTTTAATTGATCATCCGAAAACCGCTCAAACTCTTTTTCAAGCTTACCTATCTCCTCCACCAACGGCTGAACCTTTTTTATATAGCGCTCATTAGCATCGCCGAAGAGTTTAGAAAATACTGACATAGCTCAAAAATCATAGCAAAAAATGACTTACTTTCCAAGTTCCTGAATCTTCGCTTTTGTTTTTATCCCGACATAGCCGATCTGCGGCGAGATGCCATGTTTTTGCTGAAATCTTATGACTGCGGCTTTAGTCAGAACACCAAAGTATCCGGTTATTCGTGCCTCCGGATAAACACTTTCTTTAATTAAGAATCTCTGAAGCCAGCTGACGTCTTCACCCTGCGAACCGAGCGATAAATCCCGATTAAGCGCGCCGGGTGACTTTGAAGCCGGAGAAGGCGAAGCTGTCTTTTGCCTTAATTGAGTAATTTGTTTTTGCAAAACCGAAATTTGGTCAAGAAGATTTTGGATTGATGTTTGAACTGAAGCCTGAAGAGCAGTTGTTGGAGTTGGCGTCGCTTCTTCAAATTCAGAAGTCATCTGAACTTTAAAGGTGAATCGGGAAGACGGATCGTTCTTGGTGAAATTGGATATTTTCGAATGGTTAGCCGGAATTAAAACGACTTTATATATATCGGAGCCGAAATTCTTGATGAATAACTTTCCGCTGGTTCCGTTTAACAAGAGAAAGCCGATTTCTTTTTGGCCATTTTTCTTGAAAGAGATATAAGGAATCCTGAATTTAGTCCCTGGGTCAGCCGAGAAATCAACTTTAAGATTTAAATTCGAACCTAAGCCGATTGGCGTGCTGAATTCATACCAAACCGGCTGCCAGTCCTTGACCGTGTTTAGAATGGAAACTGTCGTTTCAGGCCCGGAAACAACATAACTTTGACTTGAAGGAATCCTTAAATTTTTAAGATGCGTAAATTTATAGGCGAATTTGGAATTAACTGTTTCGTCATTCAAAACATTGGCGATAGTCCAATTCAAAAAAATATCAGAAAAAGATTCGGCAAAACCGCTTGAAAGCAAGGTTTGATTCAACGATTCAATTCCAATCTTATTGATTCTCTGCGAATCATTGATGATTTTTTCGCCATAATGGTCAACCAGATAAAACATAAAAAGCGCGGCCGCGCCGTAATCAGAGCCGAGATTCTGCCATTCGGCCAAAGGATCGGATGGGTTTTGTTCAAAGGCGAAAACTCTTCTCCTGATATTGGAATTTTCGTAAGCATCGTCATAGCCCAGAAGCCGCGGCGCGTATTCCGCCCGGATCTCGCTTAACCAAATATCTTCGGAGACTCCTCTTAAAATCTCTTTCTGGTTGAATCCGATCAAATGCTGAAACTCATGAGCCAAGAATATTTTTGCTCTTCCGTTGATTATTGATCCAGCGTTTATAAAAACCATTTCTCTCTGGTTGGATTCAGGAATCGAAGTCTTTGAATACAAATGACTAGTATCAAAGTAGCCTCCGGCCTGATCAATCAGACGAATGATGAAAATCGTAGTTCTTAAATCATCATCGATCCCGGGTTTTGGCTCTGAACCCCAGAATTGAGTCTGGATTGGATAAATCTTATTGTCGAATTCTAAAGCCAGTTCGTCTAATTTCGACAAAAACAAGTTTTTTTCCGGCTCGGAAATACCGGCTAAATAATCATCGGAAATATACCAATAGGCTCTGCCGGAAATTTTCCTCAAGGTAGCGCTGATCTGGCTTTTTTGAAAATACTCATATTCCGGATTAACGTTGAATAAAACAGTCTGGCCGAGAGAATCGGCGGAAACGGAATTAGAAGACAGAAAGTGGAAAATAGAAAGTAGAACAAAGAGAAATTTTAAATTTACAATTTTAAATCTCATTTCAAACTATTTATGAAATCCTGAGCTTCTTTGACGAAAGCCGGGTCAAGCTGAGCGGCAGTTTGAGCTTCTTTAATGGCTTTATCTCTCTCCCCTATTTCCCGATAAGCCACGGCCAAAGAGGCGTGATACTGGGGATCTTTAGGATTAAGTTTTATCAAAGCCTCATAAACTTCGGCGATTTTATGAAAATTCTTCATCCTAAAATAAATCTCACTCATCCTTAATGCGTCAACTTCGCTAGACTTATAATTGTATCCGGAATTTTCTATAATCCGGGCGCCACGCTGAAGCTGGCCGGCTTGAGCATAAGTTATTCCTAAATACCAATGAGAAAGAGGAACTTGAGGATTTAATTCAACTACCCTTTCAAACCATTCTATGGCCTTGGGTAAATCTTTTTTATTCAGATAAGCCTGGGCAACTTCGTAGTAAGTCCTGACAAAAGTTGGTGAAATCTCAAGAGCCTTAAGACTATTTTCCAAAGCCAAATCGTTATAAGGAGAATTAGGTCCTTCTTTGCCAAGCAAGATATAAGAACGGCTGATATAGAGGTAAGGCAAATAATCTTCAGGAGATTCTTCAGCGTTCTTTTTAATATTTTCTATGGCTACAAGAAGCCTTTCTTTTGTTTTTTGATCAACCTGCCCCTGTCTTGTCCCCTGCTCCAAGATATACTGGCCATAACGATGGCGAATATCATACTTCCCAAAAGTATCGTAGCTCATTGCTTCTTTGAACTTCTCAAAAGCCAAATCATGATTACCATTCCAGGAAGCAACTATTGCCCGAGTAGTTGTATAGTTGGCTTTGGCCGGTATGATTTCAAAAAAATAAATAGAAAAAATTATGGCAATCATTAAAATTGTGCCTACAAAATTCGCCAGAATATTTTTAGATTTTACTGCTATTGAACTGACTGCTGATATCTGATTATTGGCAACGGTCAGTAAATTAATAAATCCCAACACAATAAAAAACATTATATAATTTGCCGAGGTATCAAAAATAAAAAAATTATGAATCATATAGGCAACAAGCGCGGATATAAGGCCTATCTTAAAGACCTTGTTTTCCGGATTAGAATTTAATTTATTTAAACCTTTGAATGCGTAAATATAAATTAAAACATAGGCGGTAAAACCGATTAAACCCATAGTGAACAGAACTTCCAAAAACTGGTTATGGGCCCGGTCAAATAAAGTTTCTGAACCTAAACTGATAAAATTCGGATTAAAGTGTTTTGAAAACGGAACGTTAAACATTTCCGGCCCCCAACCTAAAACCATATATTTAAAAGAATCATTCCAGCCGTCGAATCCGGCTTGCCAAGCCCACATTCTGGTTTGAACCGTTCTGGCTTTCGGAGAAATATCAGCATAACGGGAAAGATACTGATTGTTTTTCACAAAATCCGTATTACGAAGAGAATACAAAACTCCGACAGCGACAACTACCAAAATTAAAAAATAAGTGGTGTATTTTTTAATTTTTAGAGAACCAAAATCAATTGAATAAAGAAAACCGAACAAAACTATGCCGACTGCAACTCCCAAAACAGAACCTCTCACTCCGGTGAGTAAAACGGCAAAGGCATCAATCAAAAACGCGGCGGCATAAAATCTTTTCTCATTCTTAGAATTCCCAGGCTTAAAATAAAGCATTAAAGCCAAAAAAGCATTAATTATTATGTAGCCGGCAAAAAGAGCCGGATTACCGATTGTTCCAAAAATCTTTGCTCTGCCGCCGGAACCAATAATCCAAGGAATATCTGTTTTCTGAAGAAACCCGTAAAATGCTGAAAGCAAACTGACAAACAATGACAATTTAATAAAAGTCAGCCACTCCTCCTTTTTTCTCAAAACGCCTGTGGCAATAACGAAGAAGCCCCAAAAATGAACGAGACTGAACCAACCACCCATTCTTTCAAGCGTTCCAAAAAAACTTTGGTAAATATTAACGCTCGTAAAAGTCGTAAGGCCAAATGCGGCGGTAAAAATTGTTATTGCCCAAAATAGCGGCGTTCGCGGAGGCAGAAATTGCCGGCCGTGTTTAACTAATAAAATGACATAAAAAACCACCAATATCTCAATTAGAGAACGAAAAACAATTACTTTCCCGAAATGGAAAGGAGAAATAAACTGGCTAAAAATAACCAGCGGGATGAAAGCCGAGAGATAAATCCCGTATTTTATGATATTTGCCAGATTGAATTTGCTTTTTTGGTTGGTTGACATATATAAAGTTAGGTGATATTTAATTAATAGAATGAAACGATTCTTCCTTTTCTTGGGTGACGTTCTAATCCTTTACCTTTCTCTTTATTTAACCTTATTTTTCCGATACGGAACTGACTTCAACTCCCAAATTTCAATCCACCTCGCTCCCTTCTCTTTGCTTTTCATCTTCTGGATTATTATTTTTTACATTGCCGGGCTTTATGAACTTAATTTATCAAAAAATCTGCCTGATTTCTATTCTTCCCTGTTCAAATCAATCGCTATTTCTATAACCTTATCCGTAATTTTTTTCTATCTGATCACTCTTGAAATAGTCCAAATCGCTCCGAGAAGAAATCTTTTAATATACCTTTTTGTCTTTACCGGCCTTATCTCTTTATGGCGCTATCTTTATAACCGGCTTTTGGAGAAAACCTTTAAAAATAATACCATCATCGTGGGTTTTGATCAAATTTCATTTGAATTCGCCAAATTTTTAAACCGCAACCCTCAATATGGCTATAACCTAAGATACGCTTTTGATATTTCCGAACAAGCCGCTTTTTCTTTTCGGGACATTGATTTCAGGCAGCTCCGGGGGACAAGAGACATGGAAAGAATTTTGAACGACGAGCATATCAACACCATAATTTTGAGTCCGGAGGCTTACCGCCTTCCCAATATTATAGATTTTTTCTACAAAGCCAGCAAAAAAGGAATTCAGTTCGTGAACCTGGCCACGGCTTATGAAAGAATTCTTAAAAAAGTTCCTCTGGAAGCAATAAGCCAGCTCTGGTTTTTGGAAAAAGTTTCCCGGACGGAAAAGAGATTTTATGAATTCGTAAAGCGGCTGATTGACCTAGTTTTATCTTTAATCGGCTTGGCCCCTTTAATCGTCATTTTTCCGTTTGTTGCTCCGGCAATAAAGATTACATCGCCTGGCCCCTTATTTTATAGGCAAAAAAGGACCGGCAAAGGCGGCCGGATTTTCGAAGTGATAAAATTCAGAACGATGATAGAAGGAGCCGAAAAAAACGGAGCGGTTTGGGCAACAAAAGAAGACGCCAGGGTCACAAAATTTGGAAAATTCTTAAGAAAGACCAGGCTCGATGAACTGCCTCAGGTAATAAATATACTCAAGGGAGAAATGTCCATTGTCGGGCCAAGAGCCGAACGGCCGGAGTTCGTGGAAAAACTGAAAAAAGAAATCAATTTTTACGAAGAGCGGCTTTTAATAAGACCAGGACTGACCGGCTGGGCCCAGGTAAATTACGGGAAAGATCTAAATCATAACGACACTAGAGAAAAACTTCAGTATGATTTATATTACATAAAAAACAGATCGTTTACGATTGACATGGCAGTAATTTTAAAAACTATAAAAACAGTTTTATCGGCAACTGGTTGGTGAAATAAGTTATCAACATTAGGAATAAACGATTTCCAACTGATATGGGACTCTAATCAAGTCCCATCTCTTTTTTTTATATTCATATTTTCCATATTCATACAGTAGGAATAAAAACCCAGATACCTTGGCCGAATAAAGAAGGCCAAATTTTATTCAGTAATGGTATCCCTTCATATAATTTCAAATTATAACTATTAAGACCTAGTTCGCGAAGCCACCATCTTATATCTTTGACTGTCCAAAATCTTAAATGCTCGGATGGATTAACTCTCCACTGAAGAGGGAATTTTCCAAACAAAAGACGAAGCCGATGAACAAAAAAACCAGTGTTTGGGACTGAAAAAAATACCCCCTTTTTAGCATTTATAACAGCCCATCTGATTAAATCTTCTGAATTAGGAAAATGTTCAATAACTTCAAACATCAAAATATAATCAGCCGAGGGTAAATTTTTAAGCGTATCAAATTTGGAAATATCGCCGTTTATCGTCTCTATATTATTATCTTTTGCAAAAGCCAAAGCTTTTTCAGAAACGTCAATTCCGATGAGCTTTTTCATCGGTTTAATATTATTAATATAAGAAAGTAAGGCTCCGTTCCCACAGCCAACATCTAATACTAGACTATTTTTTTCCAAATACTGAAGAGTTAAGTTGGCTCTTTTTTTCTGAAAAGAATTCAAACTTGTTTTTGAATTAAGCCCCCGGGCCTGCCAATAAACGTCGTAAGAAAAATCGTGAACACCCAATTTAGGATAGCTGAAAATAAGTTTTAACCATTCCTTCAATTTTGACATAAATTTACTTGCAAGCCGTTAAAAAAGAAATTTCTTTTGGAAAAGAGTTTATTTCTTTGGCGAAAATCCTATTTTGAGAAGCTAAAATGAATTTGTGATTGAATTTCGGCGAAGGTAAAAATCTGTTTAAAAATAATTGAACCGGAGCCGGCAAAGCCGATAAAAAACTTTTTACTTTCCCGAAAACCGGATTCCGGCTTTCTGTCTTGGCCAAATAAAAATAATCTTTTTGGGCGAAACCGCTATTTTGAAACGCTGAAAACCAATCTTTCAACCGATACTCTTTTTCATCGTTCATTCTCCGGGTGAATTTTTGATTCAACGGCATCCCCATCTTTTTTTTGAAATTTTCGTCGTATTCAGCGTCAAGCAGCTCATCCAAATCTTCTCTGATAAAATAATCTGGCCGGGCTTTATCAAAACAAAAAATAAAGCCGTCTTTTTTCAAAACCCGGCGGCATTCTTTAAGGGTTGTTTCAAGATTATCCGAATGATGCAAGGAAAAAAAATCAAAAACAAAATCAACTGATCCGTCCGGCAGTTCCATATTGTCAAAACTACCCACGACTCCAGCCACTTTATCTGACTTACCGCCTAAAACATACTCGGCCACTTTTGGAATTAATAACTCAACAATCGGCCGGCAGACCTCGACCGCGTACATTTTTTCAACCGAATCTTTTTTAGCCAAAACCGAGCTGAAAGTAGCTGGCCCGGCCCCGACTTCAAGGCCTGTCCCTTTTATTTTTCTTTTTAAAATTCTTTTTTCAACAAAATTAAAAAGATTATCTATATCCCTTATTGTGACTTCCGGGGCTACTCCATCAAAAGTAATATGTCTAATAATCGTAGGAGGGTCTTTGTCTTTCAAACTTACGGCAAATCGAGTCCGATAATGCTCTTCGGCTGATTTTTTAAGATCCTTATATATGAACCAATGCATTATTTCCATCTGCCCAATAATATCAACTTTTATAAAAAGACGAAAGGCCGCCGAAGCGGCCTTTATGAGACAATTTCAAAAAGCAAGTTCAACTAGAGTACGAGCAACCTTTTTAGTCGCTTTTTCTCGCGGTGCCTGCCATTTCTCTCTAAGCAACTGACAGGTAGAAGGGTCGAGTGCTTGCCTCAACACTTTTTCCCATTCTTCACTTGACGTTACAGCCAGCGCCTCACCAGATTTAACATCTGGCAAGTAAAAAGGCGGCGAAAGCAAGAGATCCTTTTCAAACCACTGCCTGACGCGCGGACCCATCAGGTGAATCACCGGCGGACCGCCCATCATCCAGTTTTTGATGTCATCAGTTGCGGTGATTGAAAGAATGACATCGGAAGCCAGACATAGCTCTTCGCCTTTGATTTTGTCAGCCCTGATAAACTGTATGCCGTAGAGCTGACAGAGATGCTCGAAGTCGCCGTAGATCTTCTCAACCCAACCGGACTTGAGCTTATCCAATTTAGGATGAACTCTTGGGATGAAAACAGAGTAGGGCGCCAGTGGTTCTAACAATTTTATACCTTCTGCCATCATCTCCAGGTCTTCTTCGATCACCTCGGGCATACCTTGAGAAAACCAAAGAAACATCTTCTTATTTTCTCCGATTCCCAAGGCTTGACGCTGTTCATTCCTGATCTGTTCCTTCCTCGGAATAAATTCCATCAATGAGTCAAACGCCGGCTGACCGACAACTCTCACCCGGCCGGAATCAAGCTGCGGCCGGAGAGAACGAATCGCCTCGGCGTGTGCTTCGTTGATGGCAAACCAGAAATCGGCTTCGTCTTCGCGCCACTTGTAGCCGTGGTTGAAAAAGCCATCAGCACCGAAAACTACCGGCTTGACGCCACGAAAAGCTCGGGCATAGGCCTTCCCAATCTTATTGGTACTGGCGCAAGTGCTAATAAAAACAAGGTCTGCTTCATCAGCGGGGATGTGAAATGATCCCGAAGAAGTCGGTTCGAACTGAACTTCAAAGCTGATTCGAACTCCAAGCAAAACTTGATAACCGACACCTTCTCCATCAACCACAAACTTGATATTATGGCCGGCGGATTGAAGAGAGTGAACCACCGAGACCATCATACTAGCTCCACCGATATCGCCGCAAACAAACAAAAAGTTCTTTCCCAATTATCACCTCCTTGTGAAATTACCACATATAGAGTATAAGAATAACTAAAATCTGTCAACAAAAAACCGCCTTAGCGGATAACTGAAAAACTTTAAAGCTTATTAAACTTTTCGGAGTTTTTCTTTAATCGGAATCTCCGAGGGCCAGACTCTTTTGACGCCATCTCCCCAAGCTTTCTCAATCTCCCGGACTTCTTTAATAACTTGGCCAAATTCCTGAGGCTCTAAGCTAGCTGACTGATCGGTACCGAACATTTTTTTATCAAGAGTGATATGTCTTTCAATCACATGGGCGCCTAAAGTAGCAGCTGCTAAAGTTGCTGCAATTCCTTGTTCGTGGCCGCTATAACCTATCGGGATTTTCGGAAACTCCTGTCTAAATTTAGCAATCGTCCTTAAATTCACTTCTTCCTCTTTAGCCGGATAAGTTGAAACAGTATGAAGTAAAACTAAAGGAATGCCGGATAAAAGATTGACCGCATTTTTAACTTCTTCCATTGTACTCATGCCAGTTGATGCGATCACCGGTTTCCCAGCTTCTCTAAGTTTTCTCAAAATTCCAGTGTGGGTAAGCATAGCTGAAGCAACTTTGTGACAGGGTGGATTTAATTTTTCCAGAAAATCAACACTGGCTTCATCCCAAGGTGAGGCAAACCAGAAAATTCCTTTTTCTTTAGAGTATCGGTCAATTTCCCTATATTCGGCTTCAGTGAATTCCAAAGCCCATTTCAAATCGCCATTGGTCGAATCTTTAAAATCTGATTTTTTCAAACGTTCGACTGCTTCTTTTGACAAAACTCCGCGCTTAATTGCATTTTCCAAAACTCCCCTATCCACGGCTCTGAGCTTGGCCAGCTCTTCGACCGAATATACAACCGGTACAGTCCGCTTTTGGAATTTAACTGCTTGGGCGCCGGCATCTTTTGCTACATCAATAAGCTTCTTGGCTATTTCAATCGAACCATTATGATTAATCCCTATTTCGGCGACAAAAAAACAGGACTTGGCTCGACCGACTGCAATACCATTAATATATACGTCTTGAGTGGTTTCGGCAGAACGGCCGGTAATGAACCGGACCAGGCGAGGGAAAAATCTCTTAGGAAATAGAGGCATTAAAATAATCTTACCAAATGCAATATAAAAAAGAAAGGCGCGATGGGGGCATCGCGCCTTGGACATCTCCTGTTTCTAAAGAGGGGCGCAGACGAAGAAAGTTCGCCAACTTGGCAAGAGGATTAAGCATCAAATTAAATTTACCAGGCACTTTTGCCACCGTCAACGGTCAGATTGGCGCCGGTCATAAAAGAAGAAGCATCAGAACAGAGAAAAATAATCACGCCGTTATACTCACCTGGTTGGGCCATCCGGCCGAACATATTCATCCGGCCGAATCTTTCAGCAAAGTCTTTAGGCACATTCGGCGATTGAACACCACCCGGAGAAAAAGCGTTTACTCGGATATTGTAAGAACCGAGCCGGGCGGCCCATTGCCGAGTAAATCCCAAAATACCGGTCTTGGTGGTCACATAGGCAACCGACTTAAATTTATCCGGTTCGTTATAAACTCTGTGATCATGGGCAATGTTAGCCACTTCAGAAGCAATATTCACTATTGAGCCGTTTTTCTGTTTCATCATTGTCGGCGCCACCGATTTGGTACAAATCATCATCCCGGTAAGATTGACCTTCAGCTCCTTTTCCCAAAGCTCTATCGGGTATTCTTCATAAGGAACAAACAATTTTTTTGACTCGTCAATGCCGACAGCCGGATTCATGGCCGCATTATTTATCAATGCGTCAATCTTTCCGAAAGAATTAAGACAATTTTGAACCGCCGCCTGAACTTCTGATTCGCTGGTAATGTCAACCTTAAGATTGTGAAACCTATTTGTGTCGGCGCCGCGTTCTTTAAGTTTATTTGAAACTTCTTCTGTTTTAGGATTTAAATCCCAAGATATAACCGTGGCTCCGGCTTTTAAAAGGCCGGCGCAATAATCAACTCCCAAATTCCCGGTTCCGCCGGTAATAATTATAACTTTGTCTTTCAGTGAAAAAGATTCCAATGATTTAGACATTTTCAGGGTTATTTAGTTTATTTTTGGTAAATTCAAGCTGTTTTCTGGCATCGTCAAGATAATCCTTACCGCGCCAAGCCTGTAAGATATAATTGCCTTTATATCCTATCTCTTTTAGAGCCAAAAAGCAACCATCAAAGTCGGCATCGGCCTCTCCTAAAGTCATCGACTGATTGCCGCCGACTTTCCGGTCTTTTAAATGAACTTCAAATATTTTATCGCCCAAAATTCTTATTTCTTCCGGACAATTAAAACCGTAGGAAGTGCAGTTCCCAATATCATAGCAAACTCCTATTCTTGAAGAATTGATCTTATTTATAAAATCCAGTAGTTCTTCGGCTCTTAGATCCACCTCCAAACCAATCCGGACATCAAATTTATCGGCGTATTCCAAAATTTGTTCAATGTTTTGAAGCGCCTCTTTTCTGGCTAATTCATCCTTAATTGAAGCTTCTTCCAGAAGCGGGATATTGAATGTTTTTATTTTTCCGGAAGCCGAAGAGATAAAATCTTTGAATAACTTTTCAGAAAAACTTTTACCGGAAAGACCCAGTCGGCCGCAATCAGCCGAAACAACCGAAACTATTTTAGAAGCTTCCTCAATCTTTTTTCTGGTTGAATCGTCTGTCCATAAACCGACCGAGTTTGGCTCGTCGTCTCTATAATCAACAAACCACTCAATCAAATCAAAGCCTAACTCTTTGGCAATTTTAAATTCGGCCTGCCAGTCACTGGGGAAAAACTGAAATCTTCCGTCAAGTGAAGGCGATAACCGCCCCTGCATTATGCCGATTGGATTTTTCATTATAAGTAGCGGCTAACTTTGTGGGCTTTGAGAATAAGGTCGCAAACTTCTCTGACAGCATGATCTCCGCTTCGCCTTTCGGTCACGTAGTCGGCTTCTTTTAAGCAGGCCGGCGCGCCATCGGCGACGGTAAAAGCTAAACCAGCATATTTCAGACACTCCAAATCATTCAAGTCATCGCCAAAATAAGCGACTTGGTTTGGTTTTAATTTTTCTGACTTTATAACTTCCTTAAACATCGGCAGTTTTTCTTTACCTGTATGACAAGGGATATTTAGTTTTTCGCAGCGCTTGGTAATGACCGGATTCGGCTCCATAGAGATGACGGCAAGCTTTATCCCAAGTTTCCGAATCTGATTAAGGCCCAAGCTGTCACGCCGGCTGCAAACTATAGTTTCAACACCATCTTGGTTAAGATAAACTCTGGCATCAGTAAAAACCCCGTCAAAATCAAAGCCGATGAATTTAATGTTTTTTAATTTTTTCTCCAAAACAGAAGAAACTTTTTTCACTGAAACACTATAAAATATATCGTTATTTTTGTCCAATATTGATTTACAAATAAGAATGATTTAAAGTTAACGCATCATGAAAATCGTAGCAGTTATCCCGGCGCGGGGCGGGTCAAAGAGAATACCGAAAAAAAATATAAGGAACTTCTGCGGCAAGCCAATGATTGCCTGGACTATTTTAAACGCCCTTAAAAGCAAACAGCTAGATCGAGTAATCGTTTCCACCGACGATAAAGAAATCGCCAGAATCGCCAAAAAATACGGTGCTGAAGTCCCGTTTTTAAGACCAGCCGAGTTAGCTATCCCGACTATTGGTATCGAGCCGACTTTGAAACACGCTTATGAATGGCTTTTGAAAAACGAGAATTACAAGGCCAATGCTTTGGTTCTTTTAATGCCTACTGCCCCCTTAAGACAAACCCGCCACATTGACGAAGCAATTGAAATTTTCAAAAAGAAGAAGGTTAGCTCGGTCGTGGCAGTCAATGAAACTCCAGCCAATCATACACCTTATTGGACTCTAATTCGCTCTCCAAAAGGAAAAGTCAGTCTCTGGGGCGGAGTAAGTTTGAAAAATATCATTACCCGGAGCCAGGACTTTCCGCAAAAGTGCTATGCCCGGAATGACCTTATCTATGTCTTAAAGCCAAAAAATCTTTTTGAGAAAAAATCTAATCTTTACGGCAATAAAGTGGAACTTTATATCATCCCCGACCCGTCAAATTACGAGGCTGACATCAATACTCCTGATGAGTGGGCTGACGCAGAAATGAAATTTCAGAAACTAAGAAAGAAAGGGATTCTAAAGATATAAAAGTAAAACGGGTTCGCCATCTGGCGAACCCGTTCGCAATTAAGATCAGGTTTTGATCTCGATGCCCTCTAAATACTCCAACCGGACCTTGCCTTCCGGCGGAGCTGTCTTCACCACCATCAAGTGGCAAAAGTTTGAAGTAAAGTGCTGATGGGCCTGGCCAGCCGGGATGTGCAGCCAGTCGCCATCGGAAAGAACAACTTCCTCGCCGCCCTCGATGCTGTCTGCAAGGAAAGTCAGGCCATTCTTTGTCCAAGGATCAACGAGCCGGCCACCGAGAACGAAGCGAACACTACCGTACATGCAGAAAAAAACATCATCCTCGTGAAGATGAACTTCGGCCAGCCGATGCTCCACGTGAAAGTTCCGGACGAATCTGGCCGGAAACCCCTCTTCGTAGAGTTTCTTCGATCCTTCCAGAACGCGGCTTCCCCGTTCTAGAGGACAGTCAAAAAAATCTTTGACTGTTTTAGCTAACACATACCTGAATGGTCTTAGCTCGCTCATTTTTTCTCCTTCGGGCTAAACCGTCCGGAAAACGAAGTAGAAGGCTTGGGATTGCATTGGCAGATTCTTTTCTTCTTCAGTCAAAGTGTCATTCAGTTCAGCCTCGGCTTCACGAATGATTTTGACTTTTTCTGTCAATGGCAGACCCACAGTCGCCAGATTGATTGGAATGATGGTCGGATAAAAATCAACCGACCTGATGAAGGACGGTTCTTCAATCACAACCATCCTCTCAAGTTCAAAACCGGCTTTATTGCCCAAATCCCGCATCCGGCTGGTCCTAAACATCTCGATGTCCTTTGGAGCACCTCTTTCGATAGAGTACCTCTCCATAAGAATCCTATTCAGAGTTAGGTTCAGCTTAACGAACACAGGATTGCTGTTGGAACCGAACTTGTCGAAGTTTTTTGCTCGAGAAGAATCTGTATCTAAGGCGGTAACCTGGCGGGGCTCCATCATCACTAGAGTTCCGCCAGGCTTCAAAAGAGTCTTGACTTTCAACAACGCCTCCACGATACAGTCGTCGGTTTCAGGCTTGCGTCCCCCTTCTTCGTGCTTCTTCTTGAGTTGGTTGACCGGCCAATGAAGAACATTATTGGCGATAGCCACATCAAAAGGAACATTTGAAGAAAAATCCATCAAGAGTGAGTTGACTACTTTGAGATTAGCGGATTCAGCCCAGAAGCTGTTCTGACGAAAGCATCGCCGGAAAAACTTCAGGTACTCGGCCGTACGCTCAAACCGCCGGCCCAAAACCTCTTTAGCTCCTCTCTGAATCAACCATACCTCAATATCGCCATTCTCCAAAAGCAAAAACCTCATCATTTCGATCATTGCCTTGGAGCTATCAATAGCCGTTATTGAGGCCGGGAAGAAGCTAGAAATAGCAAAGGCGGTGGTACCGTAGCCACAGCCGATGTCTAAAATATCCTTGCCTCTCAGACCGCCGCTTGCCATTTCGGCTAGAAGTGCTGAATTCTGAGATTGACGCAGATACGAACCGCGAACCCAGCCTTCAACAGAATAAATGACCGGGAACAAACCTTCAAAAAGATCGCCTTTGGGATCATAGGCGTGAATCGGACCGCTGTTCATTTTTCACCTTCCTTTAGAACTCATCTTTAATTTTTAAAACGAGGCTGGTTTTAATCCCTCGAAGCTTGAAAGAATATAAAAGAATAAAATGTTTTTGTCAAGATTTTTGGTTGGCAAAAACTTCATCAGCAAATTTAGCCAATACTTTATAAAATAGAGACGGATTATCAATAAATGAAAAGTGATGACTTTTAGATATGCCTGCAACTGAACATCCGCTCTTTTTTAATTTCTTTATAACTGGCACCCAGTTTTTATTTTCTGCGCCATGAATAAAAATTTTGGGTAATTTTAGTTCCAAAAACTTTTTGAGAAGATATTCATTTTTACAAATTTTGGCGTGAGAAACACTAAAATCAAAGTAAGATTTTATTAAAACCGAATCTAAAGTTTTGGCGTATTTTCTGAAACCAAAATTTTTAGATTTTTTTAAAGCAGATTTCAATTCCTGAAACGGCCCATTTTTAAAGATTCTAAAACCCATTTTTCTAATCTTTCGAGACCATCGGGCATTCCGAGAAACTAAACTACCTTCTATATTTATGAAACCAGCTACTTTTCGGGGGTGCTTCACGCTGTATAAAAGACCGACTACTCCACCAAGACTATGGCCAACCAAAATAAACTTTTTAAATGAAAATTTCTTAACAACATAATCAATAACTTCAACTAAATCATTAATCCCTAAACTCTTTTTAGAAGGGTAAGAAGATCTGCCCGCTCCCGGCCAATCAAAAACAAAAATTTCATAATCTTTAAGTCCTTTAACTTTTACGGCATTGATAAAATCTTCTTTTGAACAGCCTAAACCGTGGATGAAAACAATCGTCCCTTTTTTGCCAGGACGATCAAAGTAACTTAATTTAACCTTTGAAGCCTTAAGTTTAATATTAAAGTAAGAAAAGTGAATCTTCTTCATAAATTTACTTAATTTATATAAGCTAACATAATTAAAAAGGCGGAATCAAATTTCAGATTCCGCCTTTGGCCTCTTACCGACCTATTCACCATTTTAGGCACGACGAGCTTCGTCAAGAAAACTGACTGCATCGACAGCGCGTCTCTGAAGTTCTTCTTCACTGATCGGCATCTCGCCTCTCAAAAAAGAAAGAATCTCTTCGCGCTGGCGAGTCAGTGCCGCTTCCGACTCGTCTGAAGTATCAAGGTACAAAGGGATGTAGCCAGCCGGCGGAATCTCAATCTGTTGGGCTCCGCGCAGGAAACCGCTGAAATCGAACACGCTGGCATTAAATATATTACCGACGGTTTCCAACTCCCGCTGGCGATAACCGATTCGCCGTTTTACCGTCTCTAAATCACAGTAAAAGTAGATGCACCTGAAATCCACTTCAACTGGTGATTCGGAAGCTGGCTTGCCGTCTCTCTGGGCCTCTTCTCTTCCGATGGTCTGAAGGTACTCATTCACGCTCTTAATCATCTCCACAAATGGCCGCTGATGAGCCTCACGAGTCAGCATCACCATTTCCAGAAACACAGCTAGCGGCCTCTCTATTATCAACTTGGTCTTCACTTCAAACCGAGTCGCCTCGTTCTTGAAAACATGCTCGGTCTTAACGATGTGAGTGTCGCTTCTCTTCGGCCAGAAGCGCTGACGGATGTCATCCATGGCTACAAACACGGCGTCCTTGTAATCGGGCAGACTCATCACCCAAGTCCGAAAGAACGACTTACCGCTGAAGACCAATCCGGAAAAAACCCCAACCAAGATTCTTTGATTACTATCCATCTCATCCTCCTTTTTGGTAAATTACTATTGACTTTTTCGAACTAATAACTTATATAATTAAATCAATAATATGTCAAACAACTATATAAAAATTCCTAAAAAACTTTTACTAAAACTTAAAAAACTTAAACTCATCGGTTTTGATTTTGATGGCATCTTTACTGATGGAAAGGTTATATTGAGCGAAGATGGAATTGAACATGTTGTTTGTAGTCGCAAAGACGGACTGGGTATTAATGAATTGCAACGTCTTGGCCTTAAATTAATAGTTATTTCAAAAGAACCAAACAAAATAGTGGCCACGCGAAGTAAAAAACTTAAAACTGAATATGCTCACGGGATAAACGATAAATTAACTCTCTTTAAAAAAATCCTTAAAGAAAAAAAGATAAACCCCTCGGAGGCGGCTTTTATGGGTGATGACTGGAACGATTTAGAATGTATGCAATATGCTGGACTGTCTTTTACTGTTGCTGACGCTAATCCGAATTGTAAAAAAGTAGCTGATTATATAACTAAAAGAAAAGGCGGGGATCATGCAGTAAGAGAAATCTGCGATTTAGTTGTTTTAGCCAAAGAAGGAAAAATTAAATAAATTCATCCAAACAAAGTCGTTATCACTATGCCGCTAAGCATTATACTGGTAGCAGCTAACCTTCGGCCTATATCTTTCTCGCCCAAAAGTTGGCCGCTTAACACAACCGCCCAAAATGACCAAAGCCGTTTAACGCTGGCGGCATAAGCGGCCAATGTATAATTGAGAGCCTGGGCAGTCAGGAAAAAACCGGCGATATTCACCGCAACCATCAAAAAAATAATCCGCCAGTTCGCTTTTAAATTTCTATAAATAGAAAAATCTTTTTTCTGAACGGCGTAAATGATCAGACTAGCAAATCCAACAACAACCAAATAAACAGCCGAGAAAAACAAAGCCGATGATGTTACTACTGCTTTTTTATCAAAAGGAAACGAGAATGCGAAAAACAAAGCACCTAGTATCCCTAATAGTATGCCTTTATGCTCAAAAACTCCAGCCAAGCTAAGTTTTTTACCTTCAGGATTAACTAAAAACCAAAGC
The DNA here is from genome assembly GCA_038065855.1 of Patescibacteria group bacterium. Taxonomy (GTDB): domain Bacteria; phylum Patescibacteriota; class Minisyncoccia; order 2-02-FULL-40-12; family 2-02-FULL-40-12; genus JBBTQD01. Next base: position 35,940 of record JBBTQD010000013.1, on the reverse strand, counting down.
CCGGCTATTGTAGTTAAAACACCGACCATACCCCAAAAAGATGCTTTCTCACCCAAAATAAAAAAACCGGTTATCAAAACAAACGGCGGAGTCAATAATCTGGTTGGAGAAATTACCGAAGCATCATCCTGACTAAAGGCCTTGTAGTAAGTCCAGTGGCCGAACATCCCTATAACAGAAGTCATAAATAAAGCCAGCCAAAAACCTTGTTTGATTTCTGGAAAATCAAAGAAAAAAATAAAAAGAAAAGAAATCAAAATTCCGGAAAACAAAAAATTAAAAGCAAGGAGCAGCCTCTCATTTATTTTCCCTTCTCTTAAAGCGTACCGAATTACTACGTCTAAAAGCCCGGCGAAAAAAGTGCCGGGAATCATAAAAAGCAGAAACAGTTTAATATTTTCCATTAACTAATTATTTTCTTTTGGAGCCAGTTTTAGCTTCAATAATTAAATCACAGACTTCTCTTACTGCTCCATCGCCGCCTTTTGCCTTGGTAACATAATCAGCGACTTTTTTTGCTTCTTTGGCACCGTCAGCCACGCAGGCTGAAACGCCAACTAGTTTCATTATCTCAATATCGCCGGTACTATCGCCAACAAAACAAATTTCTTTCATACTCACTTTAGGATAATTTTCTTTTAAGTATTCTTTTAATCCAACAACCTTATCTTTATTCTGAACTAAAGGCACACCGAGCTTCCAAGCCCGAGCTTGAACGTAACCGCTTCTTTGGGTCGTTAAAATAAAAACTGATACTCCAACATTTTCCTTACGCACTAAATCAATGCCCTGGCCGTCTTTATGAGAGTATCTGGCTGATTCAAAAACATAAACGAAATCCCGGCCAGTATGCTGACTGGCCGCTTCTTTGGTCATAATCACACCTGTATCAAGATACAAAGGCGTAAGCACACCGTCATTATCAAGGGCAAGAATTTTTACTTTTCTGAATTTCTCTAAAAGTTTTTTAGTCATATTAGATTTAAATAACAATAATTTGAGTCCGCGTCAATTGTTGTAATTTTTGAAAAAATAATAGATAATATAATTCTGAACTTTTCGCACCTTACCAAGGAGGTTGGAAATGACGAATCTAAACGTAATCCAGCCCCATATCCATCCTTCAGAGGTGATAAGGGGCATTGCAACAAGAGATGTTGAGGGGCTAAACGTTGTTTTTATCAATATGCCGCTTCGGGAAACAGCGGTACCAAACACCACACCCGAGGGACCATTGTTGATGGCAACTAACCTAATCCGGAACTACGGGGTCAATGCATCTCTCATCGACCTCAATGCTTACCGGAGAAAAGACGAACTCGCTCAAAAACGTGGGTTAGTGAATGGTCGCCATCTCACCCAAGAAGAGGCTTTTGACAAAATCAAACGCCACTTCGTCAGATTTGGAGAGCCGGATCTTGTTTGTCTCTCTGGCATGATCACCACCTTGAAATGGCAGAAAGCTGTGGCAAAGATGGTCCGTCGGCTTGTGCCTCATACGATGCTCGTTTCCGGCGGAGGACTGGCCACTGAATTGAAGACGGGGTTGTTTAACTACATTCCCGAACTTGATGCGGTAGCCCACTCCGAAGGCGACGATATCATCGTCAAAATCTGCTGCGACGCGGCGACCATACGACGATTCAGCAGACGGCACGCTCTCAATTCAGGCAAACTAGAACCGTATCTCCTGAAAGACGGCTCCGGCCGCCTGATGTATGAAGGCGACAGGCCTGATGACCTCGACAGATTCCCTTGGGCTGATCTCGAGCTTCTAAAAGAAGATGTTGACGGAGAAAAAGTCCTCGAAAAGTACATCCAAACAGAAGCCTGGGGGTTGAGCGCCAACAACAGCTCGGCTGCTCCGTTTGTAACCGCGCCGAAAACCACTTCCGTTTCTTCCCGCGGTTGTCCCTACGGCTGCAAGTACTGCTACCGAGGGGCCCAAGGAGAACGCAAATGGCATGTAAGATCCGCCCGCCATCTGGTCGAGGAGATCAAAGAACACACCGCAAAGTACGGCATTGCCTTTAAAAGCTGGCCGGATGACAACTTTGCGGTGACATTCAAGAGGATCAAGGAGCTCCGTGATATCATTGTCGCGGAAGGCATTAAGATTCCTTGGGGCACCCACACCCGTCTCGACGAAGCCGCTGGTTTGAAACCTAACCCAGCCCAGTCGTCCAAGGAAAGAAACTTTTTTACTGACTATATCTTTGAGGATCCGCTTAGGGTTAATCTCATGGCCGAGGCCGGCTGTCGCTACATCGGCTTCGGGCCTGAAAGCGCCCACCTGGACACCCTTGAAGAACTCGGTAAAGGAGGATTTACCACCAGAGCCGGCCTGATTCCGGTATCGATTGACGGCCGCAGGTACTGGTTTCCCAAAGCCATGGTCTACGGCATCAAGCACACCATGGAAGCGGGAATCCACTCTAACTGCACCTGGATTATGGGCAACCCCAGCGAAACGTTGGAACGGCTTAAGCAAACGGTTGCTTTCATGAAGTGGCAAATTGATTACTACGCAACCTTCGGCATACCGGAGGAAGCAGTGAACAAAAACATGTTCACTCTCACCTGGTATCCGGGGACGGAGCTAATTAATCACCCCAAGGTGCGGGCCGAGCTCACACGAGTCTTTGGCCTGAACTTCCAACTGGCCGATGGCAAGTGGGAACCTGTCTGCGACGAAGCGTTCTACAACTACTGCCTGGAACTGGACGACGCCACCAAGCTCCTTCACGGCCCGGACGGCGAACCGCTGAACTTCAGCGACATGCCTAATGACGTGTTCCTGCAAGCCCGCGAGTACGTCGACTCCGGCCAAACCCTCCGAATTCTGGACATGTAGCCCCCGACAGCGTGGGGATGAATCCTCAAGGCCTTGCAAATCACTCCCGATTTGCAAGGCCTTCTTTATTTTCCACTAAACGCTTCATCAATCATCTGACAAAGGATATGAATAATCATAATATGTGATTCTTGGATGTTTTGAGTGTTGTCTGAAGGCACGATTATTGAAACATCGCAATAGTCTTTCATTTTCCCGCCGCCTTTGCCAAGTAATCCTATATTAATCAAATTATTATTTCTTCCCCATTCCAAAGCTTTTATTAAATTTTCAGAATTGCCGCTGGTTGAAATCCCAAAAAATACATCGCCTGGTTTTGCTAAAGCTTCAAGCTGTCTGACAAAAACTTGATCATAGCCAAAGTCATTGGCTATCGCAGTTATATTTGAAGAATTAGTAGTCAAAGCAACTGCCGGAAGGCCTTTTCTTACAGATATGAATTTCCCGGCCAGTTCCGCCGAAAAATGCTGGGCATCAGCGGCTGATCCGCCGTTTCCGGCAATTAAAATCTTATTGCCCTTATTCAAAACATCTATAATCTGACGGCCGGCTAGATCAATATTCATGATTTGGTCAAAATCCTTTAATAAATCAATTTTTGCCTGAATTGACTTAAATATCTGATCAGAGATTTTTGCCATATTTGGCAATTAAAAACCCGCAGTCTTTAGAAGTCAAGACTTTGATTTTTAGGATTAGGGATTCAACTGAAAGAGAAGGTTACTGAGATTCTGCAGAATTGCTTTCAGAGCGTATAGGATATTGGCGGTGGCGGGGGTTGAAGACAAGCTAGTCTTTATCAATCCTCCGCCTGAACAGGTATAACCACGGTTGCCGTAACTTGTCCCGCTAACCTGATAACCGGATTCAGAACATTTTACATCTTTGCGGCCGGTTCCGTCCGACAGGCCAACGCAGCCCCAGTCATGAACATTGCCGGAGGCATCGCAATAATCATAAAGAGTTCCTGATTGATCTTGACAATCACTCTTTATATAAACCGGCCCCCATGAACCATCAGGGGTGGAAGTGCCATAGTCGCCGTCAATGCACCAGGTACCGTCAGAACCTTGCATAGTATATTGAGAACTTGCTGCCGGAGTTGGAGTAGGAGTAGGTGTTGGGGTTGGGGTCGGGGTCGGAGTTGCCGCAGCTGCACAGACTCCGTTAGAACAGGCATTGCCGACATTACTGCCTAAACCGCTTGAACAAGCTAAGCCGTCGCGTTCGCATCTAGTAGTGCTCTTTATAACTCCGGCATCATAATAAGAGCTATAAAAACAGGAATATTCATCAATAGTCTTCCCATCACTCTGACAAGAATCATTAAAGTAAGCGCCAGTATTATCCTGACAATAACCCTTTGTGGTTACTCTGTGGGACCAGGGCGCTTCGGGATAATAATCAGATTTATAACACCAAGTGCCGTCATTGCCTGAAAAAGTTACAACTGATGGTTTAGCAGAACTTGGCGTGGGCGTCGGAATTGGGGTTGGACTTGGGATAGGGGTCGGAGTTGGGGTTGGGGTTTTTGATACTGATGCAGAAGCTGGAGTTACCGGTATTGCCGGTTGAGCTGGGACTGCCGGAGATACGCCAGAAACCGCTGGTATAGCTGGTGTTACTGTAGTTGCAGGAATGGCTAGGGTTGTAATCGGAGTAACCGTGGGCAGAGATGCTGAAGCCGGCTGAAAAGGCAAAGAAGGTGAGGCCGAAATCGCTGGAATAGCGGGGATAGCCGGAATTCCCGGTGGGGCGCTGACTGAAAACTCGCTTAACTTCTGAATGGTCTTTGGGCCGACAATACCGATTGACTCAATACCGTGTTTTTCCTGGAATTTCTTTACTGCTCTCTCGGTTAGTTCTCCGAAAAAACCACTTGCTATGCCCTCTGGGTATATATCTGGGAATTGTTTAAGAAATTCCTGGAGTTGTTTTACTTCATCGTTAGAATCGCCCTTTCTTAGAGACCTGGTTAGTTTTAATTCGGCTTTGACTACTTTAACTTCTTCCTCGGTTTGTTTAAGGCGAGATTGGAGGTCGGCTATCTGCTGATTAAGAAGCTTAATCTGATCTTGGAGCTGTTTTACAAGAGTTCCGAGATCCGGGACGGTTTGGGCAGAGGAAAGAGAGACAAATAAAAGACTACCAAGGATCAAAAGAGGTAAAATGAATTTAAGCATGCTTTATTCCTATTTTATTAAAGTATCAAGCAAACAACAAAATACTTATCCACTCTAGTTATCTGACTAATTTTTTGATTACTCTTTTATAGCTTGGAACACAGGTAAGACGATGGAATAAAGAGCTTTTTAAATTAATCGGCAGCTCTTCCAAACCGTAAGCCAAACTGACCAACCGCCTTTCAGCTCCTTGAGGCATTACTGGAAATCCGTGCCAGGCGTCGGGATGCTGTTCAAAGAATAACATCCCGTTTCGCAGGCTCGGCGCCTGGAACAAAACTGTCTTCCGGTCGGTGGCGTAAACGCAGGTCCCGCCGGTGTTGTCCGGTCTTTCGTTGAAATAAAGCAAAGTAGCCAGAGTCGAAGGATATTCTCCCCTGTCCTCCCGGACCGCGCCGTCAATATGAGGTTCTTGAACGCAACCCTCATTGCCGTAAGTATGGCCAAAAGTGGCTAATGAATTAAACTTAACACCAATAACATCAGATAAAAAAGAAATGAATTCCGGCGAAGCCGACTCTTGTAAAACTTTTTTCCATATCGCCGGGAAGAAACGTAAGTGACACCAGCAGCCGAAATTCTTAGAAACATCGTAATGAGGCGCGATATAGAAACGCTTGTGCCCTCCACCTGACATTTTATCCACCAATTTAAACTCGCGAACATCAGGAAAGGTTGCCACGAGTTCTTGATAAATATTTTCTGGAAAAATATCTACTATAAAACCGTATCGAAAACCACCGGCGGCAACTCGAATATTTTTTTTAGCGGATTCTATTGAATTAGTATCGAATAATTCAATCATTTAACCAAAAAAGTAATTTTATCAGAAAATCTTATTTCAAAATTGTAGTTGCTGATAATAGGAAATACAAGCATAGTATATCCTGCAGTGAATCGTTTGAAAAATCTAGAGCGGATATAAGCAATCTTATTTTTGAAATACCAGCTAACTTTTTGTAAAACACCGTCTGAACCGATTTCTGTAATCTCGGCTATATCTCTTTCAATCCCTTGCTCCCAGTAAAGTTCATACAAAACCGTTTTTTTCATTTCATCAATGGCTAAGCCCTTTCTTATGCGCTTTGAAACTAAATCATAATAATTCTGCTTAACTTTAAATTTTGGCTGGGGATCTAAAGTTTTCCGAGCGGCAATTATCATATTGGAATTATCAGGAGAATTGTCGGCTATAATTTCGTAGCCGTTTTTATTTAAAAGTAGTTCTAAAGATTCTTTAGTAAACGAATGCAAATGAACTAGATAAAGTAACGAGTAATCTATATGTTCTCCATCGACATTAGGCAGAGCCAGAATTAAATAATCTCCTTCCTCTTGCAAAGATGAAATTTTTTTCAGAACCTCGGCCGGATCATAAGTATGTTCAAGGACATGGTGGCTAAAAATTAATCCAATTGGTTTTTGTTTAGATAACTCATTTTGTATCTTTTTATCTTCAAATCCTCCATACAAAACATTAAAGCCCAAAACCCGCCTCACCAGTTCGGCTCGGTGTTTCGAGTTTTCGACACCAATAACATTTTTGAATCCGAAGTCCCTAAAATATTTAAGAACCTCGCCATAGCCACTACCTATCTCACAGACAGGTTTTTCTTTATTTGGTTTTATCTCTTCTATCAATGAAGCGGCTAAATAACGGGATGGCTTAATACCCTTGCCTGGCAAGATAGTCCCTTTTTTAATCTCGGCTATGGTTTTTGGGAAACTCTTATCCCACTCGCGGCTATAAAAATCGTTCATCCAATCCTTGGTGGGTCTATCCATATAGCCCATATATCCGCAATTTTCGCAAAGGCCGAACCTAATTTCTTTGCCGGAACCGCTAACTAGTTGGCAAACTGGCTTTAAGCTATTTTCACAACAAGGACAAGTAACCCAACCTTCAAACGGCACTTTCTCATCCAACCCTAATAAGCTTAATCTTGAAGATTGTAATATGTTTTCAATCTTAACTCCATTGAATATCATTTAATAAATTCTGATATGAAATTAGCTATTCTCTCGCCGGCCTTACCGTCTATTCTATATAAATGTTCTGTAACTGTTTTGTCTCGTCCGGCTTGATCAAGAGACGGATCTCTAAGATACTCGTTGATTGATTTTATCCATTCTTTTTTGCTTTTAACCACTCGAGTCCCTCCGCACCTGACTAAGTTTTGCAAACAGTCTTCTCGGTTATAGCGCCTGACGCTTTGGACATATGATTTTGATTCCCAGCCATCGAAGCTCACCATGATCTGGGGCTTATTAAAAACGGTGGCATCCAAGCCCAAGGTGGTGGCGACATACATAATGATATCAGAGTAGTAAATAGAATTTTTCAAATGATCGTTTTCTTCCGGCCCGTACTCAACTTTTTTATCACTCCAATCTTTATTTCTCATGCCCGGAATTTCGATAATAAACCGGGGATCTTTTTTAAACATAGAAAGATCAGCCGGGTGATGAGGATGGTTACGGACTAAAAATTGGATATTGACGGACAATGAACCGTCGTCAAGCGCTTCTTTCAATATCTGACAAAGCTGCCAGTCAGTATCAGAAAGAACCTTCCCGGCTGGAGCAAACAAAATAAGCTGCTTTACTGGATCAGCTCCTATTTTTTTAAAAAAATCATCTCTGGATAAAGTCTGGTCATTTAGCCAATTGTCAAATTGCGGATAGCCAGCAACTAAAATATTTTCTTCTTTGCAATCATGAAATTTTATAAGCTCTTCTTTCATTACCGGACTGTTTACGATAATTTTCTCTGGTATAACTCTCAAAATACCCTTAGTAGTAGGGTTATCCCAGGAACGAACCATCCCGATTATGGGAATAGCCCGGCTTCTAGCCTCTCTTATCAAAAATATATCAGTCTCTCCAAAAATGTCGGTCGAAAAAACAAGCAAAGGCTGATGCTTTTCAAAAAATTCACTAAAGGCGTTTTGTGATGAAAAATGATAATCCAGATTCCGATAGATTTTTCTGGCTAAAGGTAGATTGCTTAAAATCAAAGCTGATAAACTTACTAACCAATAATTCAAGTATCTGAAGAGATTTTTATTCTTCCAAAGGCGTTCGGCTCGCTGGTCTTTGACATACCGAGTATTTTGAAGCAAAAAAGCCAGCCGATACCAAAATTTATTTTTATTTATATATTCCTCAAAATCTCTTGCCTCTACAAAGATATTATCGCCGCCATAATATTTTTCCATAAAATCTTTTTTGTCGGCTGGAACCAATAAAACGATCTGAAGATCAGTTTGTTTACGCAAATCTCCTAAAACACCGGTATTGAAAATATTCCTGGCAATAAAAGGATTATAAGCCGATATAAATATGGTTTTTTTCATTTATTTTTTAAATCATTTAAAAGCTCTCTAGATTTTTCCAGAACCATTTCCGGGGTGATCGCCTCAACTGCCTGCCGGGCGCCGATAGGATCATATATCCGGGCATTCATAATCCGTAAAAATGGATACCCGGGAACATCTGCTTTCACGATAATATGTTTTGAACCTCGCGGCGGTTGGCCATTCTCATCCATCGGCCCCACAATATCGATGGTAGGGACACCAAATGCTTCAGCAATATAAATCGGCCCCGTGTCCACGGCAATAACACAATCCAAATTATCAATCAGCGCCTTGAGTTGATCTAAATCCATTTGGCCGCAAGTATTCCAAATCTTAACACCCGAATCAACCGCTGTTAGCATCTCTTTAACTCGCGCGTGATCATTCTGCGAGCCAAGCACAACTATTTTCGTCCCATACTCTTTGGCAATCATACTAGCCAACTTGCCAAACCTTTCTGCCGGCCACTCTTTTATTTTATTGCCGGCTGTTGGAGTGATACCGATACAAATGTCTGTCCCAAGAGTTATGCCGGCTTCAATCGCCTTTGTCTGAACATACTGCCGCGCCGAGGATGAATACGCCAGTTCCTTGCGCGTATCATCAGTCTGGATGCCAAACGGTTCTAAAAGATTTAGATACTCCCGCGGGGCGTATTTAAGCATGTCATGCGGCTTGGTTACAGCAAAACGCCGCAGGAATTTATAAATTCGGGTTTCATAAGGACTATGTCCGCCGACCACTTCCGGAGTAATAACTGCCGGGATTCCGGCAGCAAGCATCACGGCCAATACTAAACCGTGAGGACCGCAAAGAATAGCTGCATCGGCATTCATAGTACGCAAAATTCTGACAAGTTGCCATGCATTGCCGGAATACGGATAATACTGATTAACATCTGGGTGATCGGCTAAAACCCCGGCATTGCCGGGCATCCCCACCACCAACACTTCGCACTCGGGATACCGGTCTTTTAGCGCCCGAAAGATCGGCGTCGTACATACCATATCACCTAAGCGTCCCATTTGGGCCACAACAATCCGGCGCGGATTCTGGGGTATCAAACGAGCAGGGCCGAAAATGACCCCCCTAATCAATGCGGCAAGTGTGATTGTAATTTTTTGAATCATGTTTTGTACACGATAAAATTCTCCAAAACCAATATATCCATTCCGCTTCTTAAAAACGTATTTATAGCATTTTCAGGAGTATTTACAATCGGCTCTCCCCGAAGATTAAATGAAGTGTTCAAGAGCATCGGGATAGAAGTCTTCTGCCTGAATCGGTCAATTAATTTCCAATACCGGGGCGAATATTCCCGATATACTAATTGAGGGCGGCTAGTCCCGTCAACATGAGTAATGGCTGGGACAAGTTCTTGCTTATCTTTTTTAACCGACACCACATAGAGCATAAAGCGGCTAGGATAATGAGATTGGGCGTTTGGCAATTCAAAAAATTCTTCAGCATATTCTACTAATACCGATGGAGCAAAAGGCCGATACGGCTCTCGGAATTTTATTTTTGTATTAACAATATTTTTCATCTCTTCCCGCCGGGGATCCGCAAGAATTGATCGGGCTCCAAGAGCGCGAGGTCCCCACTCAAAAGGCCCATTAAACCATCCGATGACTTTTCCTTCCACTATAAAACTAGATACTTTTTCCAAAAGATTATCTTCCGAATTAATATATTCAAACCTTAAATTTTTATCTTGTAAAACAGCCTCAATCTCTTGAGAAGAATACGAAGCCCCATAATAAGCATGCTCCATAACAAACCTCTTATCATTATTAAACGCAATGCGATATACGGCCAGAGCCGCTCCCAAAGAGCCGCCGCCATCTCCGGCTGCGGGTTGGATGTAAATCTGCTTAAATGGAGTTTGCTCCCTAATTTTCCAATTCGTGACAGAATTCAACGCCACTCCTCCGGCAAGACATAATTTATCTAGCCCGGTTAATTTGTAGAGGTGCTTAGCTAAAGCAACTAGATGCTCCTCTAAAACCGCTTGAATTGAGGCGGCAATATCAGCATAAAATTCCTGTAAATGAGAATTTTTATCCCGGGGTTTCCCGAATAATTCAATCATTTTATTTGAAAAAGTTTCCGAAAGCGAACTCTGAAAATTAAAATAATCCAAGTTTAATTTGAAAGAAGAATCGTCAGCAAGTGTGATTAACTGTTTTATTTTATCGGTATAGCGCGGAGTTCCGTATGGAGCCATGCCCATAACTTTGTATTCCCCTTCATTTACCTCAAATCCAAGAAATGCAGTAAAAGCCGAATATAATAAACCTAATGAGTGCGGAAAATGTATTTCCTTTAAAATCTCAATTTTATTTCCTTGTCCAAGCGCCAAGGCCGCTGTTGCCCATTCTCCTACTCCATCAACTGTTAAAATTGCGGCCTTGTCCCAAGGCGAACAAAAAAACGCGGATGCAGCATGGGAAAGATGATGGTTTGAAAAAAGCACTTTCTGGGGACTGATGCCGAGCTCGACGGCTATAAGATGCCTGATCCAAAGTTTATTAAGAAATAAATGCTTTATTGATTCGCGAAATACTCCCGGAGCCCAAGGGAAAGTTTTCAGCGCAGTTTTAATAATCCGCTCAAATTTTATAAACGGTTTTTCATAGAAAACCACCCAATCAACATCGCATGCTTTTACATTTGCTTTTTTCAAAACAAAATCAATTGCAAATGAAGGAAATCCGGAATCGTGTTTTTTTCTGGAAAACCGTTCCTCTTCTGCCATAGCCGCAGGAACTCCGTCAATAAGGAGACAAGCGGCGGCATCATGATAGAAAAAAGAAAGCCCAAGGATTTTCATGTCAAAACTCTTTTTGAAAATCCTCAAGCGTGCGCATTTGTTTTCGAGGCAACTTAAAATTAGAACCTGAAGATTTTTTATAGTAGGTAATTATCTTATAGGGAATGGCAAATAAAGCAAAGATGGTAAAATAAAAAATGGTTAAAAAAACATTGGAAATTATATTTCCGATAAAAAATCCGAATCTTTTCCAATTTTTCCACAGACAAGAAAGCATTAAAAAATTGTATAAATAAACGGGCCCAGAGGCGTACTTTGCCCAAGAATAATAATTATAAAGAAGAGAAATAGAAGAAGCACCATCGGAATCATCCACCAAAGCTTATTCTTCGCTAAAAACTCCAATAAATACCCCAGTATGACAAATCTTGTTTTAAATGATTGAAAAAAATTCATATTAATTGCCTATAAGTTTTTGCGATACCAAATAATCAAACAAGGCATCGCTAGCCCACTTATGCCCCTCTTCATTCCAATGCCCATCACAGGACCAGACAGTCATCTCATCCTCTTTTTGCGCCCGCTCTCTGAATAATTGAGTAAGAGCCAGATAAGGGAAGGAATTTTCTCGGGCAATCAGACTTAAAATCTTTTCGGGCTTATCCAGATCAATAGAATTACCTTGAGTTGTATCCTTAAATTTCTCTAATAGCTCTTTATGGACTCTATATCCGTCCGTAAGAGATACTAGCATAAAATTGGAATTATTTTTAGTGACCTCGTCCTTGAAGTTTTTTAGTAATTTTTCTTCTCGAATCCACGCGTTTCGCCAAAAATCATTATATTCCGGCAGTAAAATTTCAACTTCTGCTGATAATTTATCGGAATTTTTCTCTGGATTTGATATAGCAGTCAGATAGCTTTTCCGCAATGTTGTAATAAGCACAGATTTCCGAAGAATCTTCTTAACCGACTTAGAGATACCCGGAGAAGGCGTAACGCTGGGTTCAAAGGCATCATCTTGAGCATCATTCAAAGAAAAAGCGGCAATTACTAAATCCGGCGAGAACTCAATGGCATATTTTTCAAAATATAATATGCTCTTGTAAGTCCCGTGGCTTGAAATACCAAACGGAATAACTTCATATCTATAAGAACGAGGATTCAAAGAATTAAGTTTTTGCTCAAGCAATGACGCTACCGTTTTGTCCTGCTTAATTTGCATCGCTTCTATATATGAATCTCCAATGAGAGCTACCCGGAACACTCCTTCTGGTTTTTCCAATGAATATTCCCGAGAATGAAATCCATAACTATTTGTTTTTACATTATTTTGAAAACAACCTCCGCGGATATGAATATTCTTATTTGGATTCAAGATTAAAAGTCCCGCATGTCCTTGGGTATAAATATCACTAGCCGCATAACCGAGCCGGCGCAAAGTTATTTCTCCCACAATAAAAGCAAGGAGGCATCCGAATAAAATAATAGAAACTCTGGAAATGATAGATTTCATACTATATGATAAATGATACAATGTTTAAAACTAATCTGCCTTCTATTTTTATTTTTTGGATTATTTTGATTGTTGTTACCATTATATCCATTCAATATCTTACAGTATTCCCACGCATATTTTATGATGAAGCTTCTGCTATTGAAGTGGCGAGAAATTTCCAGCTTTTTGGAGTGCTCGACGTGCTCACGGCGCCTGGTCAATTTTCTGGCTTTCCATACATCACTGGTAGTACCGGTTTTCCAGTTACTCTGCCGCTAGCGGCATTTTTTAAAATCTTCGGTTTCGGATTTACCCAAGCACGTATCTATGCATTAATCTGGCTAGTTATATTTCTTGTCACCGCCTGGTTTTTCGTCAAGAATTTCTGGAATGCTTCATATGCGGCGGGCGCGATAGCGCTCATTGCCGGATTTGCATCGTTTCATGACAGCGGACGAAAAGTGATGGGTGATATTCCAGGATTTGCATTGCTTCTTCTAGCGCTTCTTCTATTGCTTAAAAAAGAAAGGAAATTCCTGGCCGGAATATTTTTTGGTCTGGCAGTTGCCGCAAAACCATCAGTCTATTTGTTTATTATACCGGCCCTTATTCTCACATACCTTATAGCGGATTGGCGGCGTTCTTTTCGTAATCTTATACCTATCGGGTTTGGCATAACTATTCCTATTATATTTTGGATTATTTTCCAACTCCCCCAACCATTACTATTAAACACATGGCAAAATGTAATTAATTTCTATCAGAACGCTTTTGGCAGTTCATACTCGGCCCGGCTAAGTATTCTAAATAATATTAAAAGTTTTATCTCACAAACTACACTTATATACTTCTCACTTCTCGCAATACTAGTAATATCAGCCCTAAAAACAAAATTCGCCAAGAAGGATTTATTGGTTTTATTTGTATCCATGTACGGGATTTTAGACCTATTGTATTTCCTGAAAAGTCCCGGCAGGATTCGCTATCTTCTTCCCCTCCAGCTTCTTATCCTGCTTTTTCTGCCATTTACAGCCGCTTGGCTTATCCAAAAACTGCAACTGCGTCTAATTCTCTTTAGAAAACTTCCATTTCGTTATTTGTGGACTATCGCAATCGGGGGCCTAAGTCTTTTGCACCTTGTCCAATTTATATTTTTCTCCAATGTAATTTACAAAAATACTAGCCATCTTGAGGCGCTGAAATTTCTGGCTCAATACCAAACCGAAGTGATAGGCGTTTTAAATAGCCCCCATATTGCGGCCTTCCTCCCACCGGAGAAAAAAATCCATTATATCCGGGAGACAGATCAGGTTATTTTTGGCTTTAACCCGCTTGATCTAGACCAGGAAGAACTGCCTAACCTATTGGTTATGCCAGCCGGTTACGATCAAAACAGTCTGCTTTCAGACACTCAATTAAAACAATTGGGGCGTTACGCGCTCGTACTTAACGGAAAGTGGGAAATCTATAAATTGAGCCCATAATAGCTCAACTATCTCGCTTAGCTAAAATTATTATTGAAGTGCCGAATGGTAAATTTAGATGAGGCACAATTAAAGCTTCTAAGAACAAGACTTTAGTAAATAGCCAATTAACTATTTTAGGAAGCTTGGAGACGGATTGATTTAAACTAATCGTGTTACTCTTTTTTATCTTCTGAATCATCCTGTATAAAATAAAGGCAGGACTAAGAAAAAAAATAAAATATGAAGCCATGACAACCTGATAGCCGGAGCGTCTAAATTTTTGGCAAATTTCATTTTTTGTATATCTTCTCTTATGCCCCAAAACCTCATCAAGTCCGGTCCACAAGAATTGATACGCTGGCACAGTGACCAAAACATAACCACCGGGGATTAAAAATTTTCTCAAATCCAAGAGAAACTTATCATCTTCTTGAATATGTTCCAAAACATCAAAATTAGTAATCAGATCAAATTTGATATCAGACTTGAATTCGCTCAAATCCCCTGCCTTGATTACTTGTTGAATCCCTTTTTCTCTGCAGGCTCTTATTGCTTCGTCTGATGCATCAACACCTAAAACCTGACCATACTTTTCCAAAAACTGAAAGTTGCCTCCCGGACCGCAGCCCCAATCAAGAATTCTTAATTGTGCTTCAAAAAAATACTTTTTTAAGATCCCATCTATGATCCTGCGGCGGCCGACAAACCACCAATAATATTTTTCTAATTGTTCGTATTCTTTTATTGATTGCGCCTCCATTATTTGAACCAGTATTTAATCCTATAAAAAATCATATAAGCCAAGAATTCGAAAATCGTCCATATTTTGACGAAACTTCCCCGCCATTCATTTTTCTGAAAAACAGTGGGCACTTCGGCCACATTCATATCTAAACGGATAGATTCGAGCATAATCTCCCCGTCAATAAACCAACCATCACAAGAAAGATTCATTTTATTGTAGGCTTCCCTAGTCATTAATTTTGGCTTTGCATTTACATCTCTAAAGGACGCCCCCGGAAAAAGAATATGGAAAATCATATTATACCAGCTAGAAATAAATTTTCGATAAGCTCCGTCCATCCGCGTTTTCCGAAATGTTTTTACGAGATCAAATTCACCGCTTTTAAGGACTCGGTATAGCCGGACAATGTCCCGAGACGGCATCTGCCCGTCTCCATCGATAAACGCAATTGCTTCCCCGTTAGCCGCCTTGAATCCCGTTATCACGTCCCAACCCAGCATCCCTTTTTTCTCTAATGTTATCGGGACTATCTTGGGATTCTTTTCTGCAAGCTTACGAATTATCAAAGGAGTTTTATCGTTAGTTCCTGGAAAATAATTCCCAACTAATACTAATTCGTAATTATTCATTCCCCCCTCACGGAATTCCTTTTCCATTTGTTCCACATAAGAAATTATCGTCTCGCCACTTTTATAACATAAAACCACCACGGATAATTCTGGCTTATCTTCTATCTTTTTCAGACTCGTATGAGTATCACTGGTTTGCATTAGATAATGTGAGGGTTTAATTGATTCAATGTTGTTTTATAGTCCTTGATTTTTAATCCGAACACCTCTAAGCCTGGATTTGTGTTAAAAGTTTTTAAATCTTTGAGCCCCAAAACATTCTCTGAAGTAAACGGCAACTTGAAATCCATCTTTTCCATTAATTGCGAGAATCGATAGGTAACTGCTAAGGGCACTGGTATAAATAATGGTTGGACGCCAATACAATGAGCCATCTTCCGATATAATTCATTCATAGTAATAATAGAGGGGTGGGCAATAGTAAAATTGCCGACAATATTTTTGTTAATCCCTATTTCGATAATCCGACAGAGGTCGTCAAGAGCTATGGTTTGAATCCTCTGCCGTCCTCCGCCAACCAAAGGAACTATTTTATGATTTTTCAAGCTGGATACGATTTTCCCAAAAAGTCCGCCGCCCGATCCAAGAACTAGCCCAAGCTTCAAAATCAAATCTTTCTTAATATCAAACAGGTCTTCAGCCAATAATTTGTGTCTTGCATAATAGGACTCGGCGTTTGAGTGAGCGGATACAGTTGATAGAAAAACCATTTTGATGGCATGTTTTCTTGAAAGAGAAATAATTTTTTTCGTTCCTTCTATGTCTATATTTACATCTGATTCTTTGTCTTGCCTACTAATAATGGGCCGATAAGCGCAATGAATCAAATAATTAGCCCCGGCAAATCCTTGATCTTGAACATCGGCCAAATCAAAAGAATAATAAGCGGCTGGGGGACTTTTTTGTTTAGGCAGACTACGCTGAAAAGCTCTTACCCGAAATCCTAATTTAAGAAAATAAGAAACTAGGCTTGATCCAATAAACCCACTACTTCCTGTAATTATGATGGTTGAATGGTTACTCATAAGAATAGACGATGAAATCTCTCAAGCACCCGAGGAATATTAAAAATAACATCAAAAGCTGTATTAACACTGATAATAAGAGCTGCGGTAATAATAGTAGTCTTATATTTTCGCCAATCTTTTAATAATTCTGCGAGAAACAACACCCCCAGAATTATCATCATCGGGTAAATCTGGTACCGATAGCGGGTTTCAGCCACGATCCAAATAATCCCGGCTGGCGCCGCCAGTGTGGTTAGCACCATCATCCGCGATATAAGATCACGCTTTTTTATATACATCCACAAACCGGAAAACCCAAACGTAAAAATAACAAAAGCAAAAATGCTGGAGAATATAATGGTCAACAATCTGGAAATTCCTGATAAATGAAACCAGAAAGCGGCCGGCCTCGCGGCGCTGAAATAAATGGAGGTCTTGACGAGCTGAAGTTTGATAAACTCCAAGGGATGTTTGAGCGCCAGATTCAACACTTCCCTTATTCCTCTTTTATTCGCCGCAAAAAGGCCTTCTTCCGCGGTATAACGATCAATTTCTTCTGTCGCGGTTAATTCCCCGATATATTTTGAATCAGGGCTGTTACCAACCCAAACGTCATAGCCCAGAATGGCGCTGGTAACAATGAATCGCTGGTACTTTAAATAATTGCGCACCGTCCATGGCGTAAGTATAATCACCGCCGTAACAGCAAAAATAGCCGCGTAGCGCCAAAGGCGTCTGGACATCAAAAACCCGAAAGCCACCAGCATTAAAATAGTAACCGGCGGACGCACTAAAAGCGCAAGGGTAAAAAGCGCGCTTGTCGTCAGAACATTCCGCAAGGCGGGCTTTTCCCACATTAAAAGAGCAAAATAAATCCCTGATAACACAAGAAATAGGTAGAGGGTCTCGGTCAGAAGCATGGCCGGGAACTCCAGAAGATCAATAAAAAAAATATAGAAACCGGCTCCGATGGCCGCGTATTTTTCCGCGTTATCGTTAAAATAGAGCCGGCGGATCAGGCAATAAACAATGAACGCGGAAGCAGTGTGTAAAATTGACTGTATTATCCAGACGATCCAAAGCTGATGGCCAAAAACCCAATATATGGCCGCCAGGAAAAATTCATATCCCGGGCCGAGACGACCGATAGCCGAATCAGGCAACAGACTAGTAGTTTCAGTATAGCCAGTGCCCTGGACTATGCTCCAAGCGATACTATCATAGGCCTTGGCGTCAACCGACGGCTTTACATGAAAATAAAACGCATACGAAACAGTAGCAATAAAACCAAGCAGTAATATAATCGCAATGAGTTTGTGTTTTTTTATTTGAACCATTTATGGTGAGTTGTTAATCGAACCATCGGCTTTTAATCGCGGCCTTTAGAATTTTTATACCATCTATGGGGCGTATTTTCTTGCCCTCTTCAATCCGGCGCGCTTTATATGAAATGGGAACCTCTAAAATTTTGTATCTGGCGCGCGCTAGTTTAATGGCCAGTTCGGTTTCAATTTCAAACCCGTTGCTGGTCAAGGAAATACGCTTTAAGGCCGAGCGCGGGAACAGCTTACTGCCGGAAAAAATGTCGTTTATCCCGATACCGGTGCACGCGTTAACAACGAAATTCAGAAACAATCCCCCCCAGAGATAGCGCTTATACACATACTTATTTTTTGCCGGATCAAGATGGCGGGAACCAAACACGACATCCGCAGTGCCATTTACTATTGGCTTGGCCAGTAAGACATAATCGGCCGGGTCATATTCCAAGTCCGCATCCTGATTTAATATATAATCTCCGGACGCTTCTTGAAAGCCCCGGCGAAGAGCCGCTCCCTTGCCCATATTTTTGGGCTGATGGATAACGCGGTGGCGCTTCTCGAATCCGGCAAGGATTTCTTTTGTCCCATCCGTAGACCCGTCATCCACGATAATGAGCTCCTTTTCAATCGGGCCTAAATCCACCCGCTCCACCGCCTGGATAATTTGATTAATGGTCTTCCGCTCATTGAATACAGGAATAATGATTGATATTTTCATCTTCTAAAAATATAAATATTTTCAAAATTATATGCCGGTTTTAATTTAAACTCTTCCGGCTTCCAATTCGGATTTTTATTTTTATCCCAAATAAAGTAATCAACTTGGTATTTTTTTAAGCTTTTATCAAGCGGGCTTATCTGAATTTCTCCGGCTTTGGTTAAAACTTTTTCAATTTCATTTTCAGGCAGACGAATTTCATCTTTTAATCCAAGGCTTAACAATCTCCGCCATTTATTTGCCTGAACCGCATCGCCGTATCGATCAATGTATCTGACGCCGAAAATCGCTCTTTCGTTTTTAATCACAAAATCTTTATCAAATTCTTCAAAAAAATTATTAAGGATAAACCTTTCTTCGGCTTCTTTATCAGGCATTATGAATAAATTAGCATAGCGTGAGTAAAAAACATTATTAGAGGTATATACAGGGATTAGTTCAGAAATTTCTTCGTTGGCATAAACCACTGAATCAAGAGGAGTATTTTTATTAAGCCAGTCAAAGACCGCTCCGTATCTTTGGATATAAATATCCCGTTCAGAAACTTTAAAAATCCTTTGAGTATAATCGTACGTGCCGTAGGCGCTAAAAATAATTATTAAAGAAACGGCAAGAAATTTAAGTTTAAAGTTTAAAAGTTTAACTTGATTCAATAAATAATAAATCACAAAAACCATAAAAAATACGGCCAGCATGCGGTAATGGCCGAATTCAAACTTCTGGCCGGTTATGATATTTTGATTGGTAACCAAGAATATTGAAATAATGCCGGCAATGAAAAATAAAACCTCTCTGTTTATTTCTATCGCCTTTAACCGGTAAAGAATGCTAACTAGAATTAAAACAATAAATGCCGGGAGAACTGTTTTTATTTCAGAAGGCGAACGGGAAAAAACTAATTGTAGCCGGGTCAAAGTTTCTTTGTACTCTGGAAGCTGACTGGCTAAAAAAGTGAAATAAAAATATAAAGAACCAATGATCAGCCCGCCGATTAAAATCTTTAAGAACTGTTTTGATAATAATTTATCATTAAAAAAATAAACAGCCGTTAAAATCGCCAGAAACACAAAATAGAAAGTCCAGTAAAAAGGATATAAATA
This sequence comes from Patescibacteria group bacterium, assembly GCA_038065855.1. GTDB lineage: Bacteria > Patescibacteriota > Minisyncoccia > 2-02-FULL-40-12 > 2-02-FULL-40-12 > JBBTQD01. The sequence continues at coordinate 16,286 of JBBTQD010000013.1, read as the reverse complement.
AAACAGCAAACCAAAGTTTAAAATGTTTAAAAATATAAAAGTTTTATTCGAATGATTTTTTAGGAGCTGCCAAAGAAAAATAAATTGCGAGAGCCAGAAAATAAAGACAAATTGCGGGATAACCGGCCTGGTAAATTTAAAAAGATAAAGACCGAAAAATAAAAATGTGGTGAAAATGCTAGCCCAAAATCTCGAAGGATAAATTAGGTAAAAAGCTAAATAAGTTAAAATTAAAGCAATAGCTGGCAGGACAAAATTATAAATAACTCTGCCCTGAATAATATCAAGGTTTAAAAGTTTAAGCGGCTGAGCCAGAAGAAATTCCGGCAAAAACAACTGCTGAGGTAATTGATCCTTATGTTCCAATAAATAGACGTTGCCTAAAGTCGGGTAACCGTCCATAACGTCTTTAATTCTGGCCATGTAAAATAGTTCATCATCTATAACTTGATTAAGTATTCCCTTATATTCATCGCCAAGCGATATCTGAAAATAAAAAAACGGCAGAATCATCAAAATAGCCAGAATCACGACTGTTATCACTGCAAACCAATGTTCTTTGATTATTTTGAAAATCTTAGTTTCCATGGCAGCCAGATTGCTTCCCAAATATTCCTAAAAGACATTTTGGATTGCCCCTCTCTTCTTTCGGTAAAAATAATCGGATGTTCTATAATTTTTAGGCCGGATTTAAACATCTTATACTTCAACTCCACTAAAAAAGCGTAGCCTTCCGACTTTATAGAATCCAAATCAATGTTTTTTAAAATATCTTTTCGAAAACACATAAAACCGGTGGTCAAATCAAAAATCGTCACTCCTAAAATCGTCTTGGCGTAAAAATTCGCGAATCTGCTTAAAAACCGGCGCCGCCAGTTCCAATTCTCAATCCTGCCACCCCGGACATATCTTGAACCTATGGCTGCATCATATTCTGAAAGTTTTCTAACCATTTCCGAAATCTCTTTGTGGTCATGGGAAAAATCGGCATCCATCATCACTATTGTTTCATATTCACTATCGAAGATAATCTTTTTGAAACCATCGATATAGGACTTGCCGAAACCTTTATCACTTAATCTTTGGTGAAGGGCCAGCCGGGGAAGTTTCTTCTGTAATTCTTTAACCAAATCAGCAGTCCCATCAGGAGAATTATCATCAACCACTAAAATTGAAACATCGGGATGATGTTCAAAAATACTATGGGCTAGAGAAACAATGTTTTCTTTTTCATTGTAAGTAGGGATAATGATAATGATTTTCATTTTATAAATTCCAAAATTATTCCAGCTCTTTTTAACCAAGTATAATTTTGAACGTCTTGAAAAGCCTGCTCTGATAATTTTTTAGCCAAATCTTCATCTTCCAATAATTTTTTTATACCTTCGGAAAGACTTTGAACACTATCAGCTTTTACCAAAATGGCGTTATTTTCATTAAGAATCTCTCTGGTGGCCGGCAAATCGGTGGCCACAATCGGCCGATTCATCGCCATATATTCAAAAAGCTTTAAGGGAGACATATAAAAAGCATAATGATGATTATAGGGAAACGGCATTGTTAAGACATCAAAAGCTTTTAAGTAGCAAGGAATTAAATTATATGGTTTATGGCCTAAAAATAAAATATCTTCGCTTGGTTCATACTCCCTAAGGTCTTCTTCTCTGCCCCCGACTATCACTAACATTAAGTCTTTATTTTGCAGATTAATTATTTTAAAAGCTTTAATAAGCGTGCCTATCCCCTTCTCCATTCCCATTGTCTTTAACTGGCCTACGTATCCGATTATTTTCTTGTTTTGGGGCAGATTCAGCTGTTTCCGAATTGCTGATCTGTCATCCGTTCGACTTCGCTCAGGATGACCCTGAGTTTTATCGAATGGGTCATCCGACGCTAAATTTGAAAATTTCTCCAGATCCACTCCGTCGGGAGCAACTGCTATATTGTTTTCTTTAAAACCGAGTTTCAAAAGTTCTTCTCTATTCCCTTTGGAAATAACTATAATTTTAAGGTTTAATTTTTTAAATCTTCTGTAAAACATCTTTTTTCTTTTGGAAAATTTGTGGAGCTCAAAAAATATATTTTTTTTAAAAAAACTTAATAAATACAAAGGCAGTTCATCGCGGGAATAAATAATGTCCGATTTCTGAACTAAAACATAAATTACTAAAATGACGGTGGAAATAAAATTCTTAATTTGAAAAGCAACCCAATTTAATTTGCCCAGCAAATAAAAATCAGGAGAAAAAATCTTTTTGAACTTAAAATTGATTTTGACGCCGTAGTATTCAAATAAATTATTTTTTATTCTGCTTATTCTGTATGGCGCGATTAAAAAAACATCCAATCCCAAACTGCCAAAAACCTCGCACATCTTGGCAATCTGGACTCCATATGCTTTCTCCGTCGGAAGGCGTTGGTTGGAAATATAAATCATTTTCATGTTTTAAAATTGAAACTTTCAAAGAATTTATAAAATTTCTCGGCAATAACTTTGTGGCTGAAATTCTCAACTATATATTCTCTACCCTCTTTGCCTAATAAATTTCTTAGATTTCGGTCATTACCCAATTTAATCATAGCGTTTTTAAGTTCTTCTGCATTGTCCGGTTTTATTAAAATTCCCGTATGATTGTCTTTTACTACGTCTTCTATTGAGCCGGAACGGGTGGATATTATAGGAAGCTCCATAAGCGAGGCCTCGGCCATTGAATAGCCGAATTGTTCTTCCCAGCCTTTAAAAGGCAGGCTGGGATATAAAAACACGTCGGAAACCGATAAAAGTTCTTTAAGCTCTGATTGGTTCAGCCATGAAACCCTCAAAACATAATTTTTTAATCCCAGTTTTTCTATCAAACCGTCAATTTCTTTTTCGTATTCTCCGCTGCCGGCAATTATAAAAAAAGAATTAGACAGTTCGATTAAAACTTCTTTTAACGACTTTAATATGAGATGAACGCCCTTTCTGTAATCTATTGCTCCAGCAAAAGTAAAAACGATTTTATCGTTTAAATTTATATCTTTAAAAAATCGGGCTTTGCCGCTTTTTTCAGCAGGTACAAAAAAATTCGTGTCTACCCCGCTCATTGGAATAATTGACATCGGTTTTTTTGCAGTCTTTCTGAAAATCTCAAATCCTTTTTTGTTTCCACAAATTATGCCATCGCAAAATAAAATATTTAATTTTAAGATAGATTTTTTAATCAGGCGGTTGATGCCTTTTAATTTCTGCTCATATGGAATGTTCTCCCACGAAAAAATTATATTTTTTAATCCGAAAAACTTAATCCATAAAGAATTATATAAAGTTGTCAAAAGAACCGGTTCGCTGCAGTTATAAACTAAATCAAACTTTCTTCTGTTTTTCAATAAAAACAAAGGAACTGCCGGCATCCAACCTTTAAGTGATCCGCCAATAATCGGATAAAGGGAGTGATGAAAAAAAGTTTTTGTGGTAAATATGTTCTTTTCTTTCGGCGGCCGGAAAATTACTTTGCCTTTCTTCACTTTCCAGGCCTCCGGCAATAAAAAAAACACACTTTCCTTTTTGGGATAGCACCTGAAAGTTTCTAAATAACTCTCTCTGACATAAGGAAAACCGATAACCAATATATTCATCAAAATGGCAAGTTTAAATTAATACCTAAAGAGGAATCCGTCAAAACGCCTGCAATTGAATTTTTTTTACAAAAGAATTTATTTTGCGCCAAGTCTCTTCCGTATCTATTTCTTCAGGCGAAATATCCAGCTGTTCTTTAAAGTCAGGACTCCAGGAAGGAAAACGATAAATTAAAACATAAGCCTCTTCTTTGTCTCCTTTATTGGAAAGTAAATGAGCCGAGCCGAGCGGCAATTCATAGGTCTTGAAATTGCCGTCTCCCGACTGTATCTCCTGCTTATTAAACCTATCAGTATAAATCACTGATTTAATCCGGCCCTTAAGACAAGTAACAAAATATTTTGCGCCGGCATGGACATGAAAACCCTTCTCTTCTCCGGGCTTGATAGTGGTTAAATATACTTGCCCTGTTAGATTTTCGGTAAAAGCATCCCGGTCACTGATTATTTCCAGCAGCCATCCGTTCGGTTTCTTATTTGAATCAAAGGTTTCTACTTTTTTACACGGCTTGATTTTAATATCCGTTTCCATAGTGAAATATCTAATGAAGTGTCTTTTGGTAATTTCACTTTAACATCTTTTATGGACGTTCTGCCAACATCTGGCGAAGCGCACCTTGCCAAATCGTAAATGCTTTTTCTTTTCCCGGTAATATGGATCAACCCCGTCAAATCAGTCATTAAAGCAGCCCTTATTATATCCGGCGCCCGCTCGCGGGCAAAATCGGCGCCGGTCCACTGATCGACGAACGCTTTCGGATATTGCCAAGGGCCGTCCTGTTTGAAAGAAGTCCTGATTATTAAAGTATTTTTATACTGACTTACAATAAATTCGCCGACCAGTTTTGTCAATGAGTAAAAATTAACCGGATTAGGCGTGTCGGTTTCTTTATAATTTCCCTTTTCGCCGTCGAATACGTATTCGGTGGAAATATAGATGAAACGCCGACCTTGAGCTACTCGAACCATATTTTGAGTTCCGATAACATTTGTGTCCCAACATTCTTTTTTGTTTTTTTCAGCACCAGCTACATCGGTCCAGGCCGCACAATGGATTATAATATCGGGCTTGTATTTTTTTATGACCCGCAGGCATTTTTTATGGTCCCTGATGTCAAGCTCAATTTCAGCCGGTGTAAGATTGCTTGGATTTATAAATATTGATTCATCAGAAGCATCGCACTTTATTAATTTCCTGATATTAAAACCTAATCTTCCTGATCCCCCGGTAAGTAAAATTTTTTTGTTTGTTTTAAACATATCCGGTCTTTTTTGCTTTGATTACAAACTGGAAAGTAAAAAGACTGGGGAAAAATTTTAGGATCCAGGTCAGTTTGCCAGGGAAAATAATATGCTTCTCGGCCGTAATTGTAAAACCGCTTTCATACAGAACTTCTTTCAAATAATTATAGGTAAACCATCGAATATGCCCAAAATCAAACATCCCTTGTTCTTCATATTTGAAAAAACCAAAAAGAAAACGAACCCGATTTGTCCAAGTCATAAAATTCGGCGTTGTGATAATAATTTCTCCGACCGGTTTTAAAACGGCAGCTGATTTTTTTAAAACATAAACCGGATCAAAAGTATGTTCCAGAATCTCGGACAGAACAACTAAATCAAACTTTTGGTTTAAAAGTTCAACCGGCCAGTCCTGTTCAACGTCAAAAATATAAACTTCATCGAGCACCTGGCGGGCATTTTGCGCGGCTTCAAAAGATATCTCAACTCCAGCCACAAAATGGCCGAGTCTTTTTATCTCTTGCCCTAAACGGCCATTGGCACAACCAACCTCCAACACTCGTAATTTACGATCACGCGGGATTAATTCCAAAATTCTCTTTAGACGCGTATGACTCATCCCGTATGCAACGCTCTTTTTTCTATAATACCCAGTTTTTATCATACCTTGGTAGAAATAATTTCTACGCGCGGGACCGGAATTATAAATTTAGAGCCGTTGGCTAAGAACTTTTTTTGTTTTTTAAAAACTTCTTCTTTAAAATTCCAGATAAGTAAAAGAGCGTAATCCGGTTTATCTTTAAGTAATTGATCTTCAGGAAGGACCGGGATATGCGTTCCCGGAGTAAATAAACCCTGTTTATACGGAGTTGAATCAACAATATAATCAATTAATTCGGGTCCGATGCCACAGAAATTAAGAAGCACATTGCCTTTAGCCGAAGCTCCATAACCAATGATTCTTTTATTTTGAGATTTTAGTCTATGTAATACTTTCAAAAGATCATCTTTCATTTTATATATTCTTTTCGCAAAATCATCATAGGTTTTTTGAATATACATCTTCTTTTTGACCTCTTGTTTATAAAGGTCAGTTACCTTAGCTGAAACAGTATATCGAGTATCCCCAATTCTTTTAACATATAATCGTATAGTACCTCCATGAATACTAAAACGTTCACAATCAAATACTTCAAAACCGTTTTTTTCTAAAATCCAGGCAACAGGTTTTAAAAGAAAGTAATAGCGATGTTCGTGATAAATAGTATCGAATTCATTATTTTCAATAAGATCAACGAGATAGGGAAATTCCATTATCAAAACACCGTTATTTTTTAACAAAAGATCAACTCCTTCAAGTGCATCACCTAAATCATCTATATGAGCAAATACATTGACCCCTACAATAAGATCTGCAAATCCATATTTTTTCTTAATATATTCAGATGTTTTTTTGGAAAAAAAATCATTATGGGTCGGAACTCCTTCATTTTGAGCCTTTCTTGCTATATTTTTTGCCGGATCAACTCCTAATACATTAACCTTTTGCCTTTGGAACGCCTTTAAAAAACTTCCATCATTACTTCCAATATCAATAACAAGTGGCTTGTCTTTAGTAGGGCTATAATTAACAAGTTTTGCTGCTGAATCTTCGAAATGTTTCAACATCATTTGAGACATCGATGACATATAAAGATAATGAGAAAACATCTCCTGTGGATTAACCATATGCGTAAGCTGAACTAACCCACAACGATTACAGCGACAAATCTGCAAAGGATATAAAGGTTCTTCTTCATGAGGACTTGTTAAAAAGGCATTCGGCTTTGGCATCGGCCGTAATTTCAGAAAAATTTTCAATCCTGATTTTTTGCAAAATCGACATCGTTTAATTCTTTCTACATTCTTTTTCATAAAACAGAATTTACTATATTAAACATTTCTCGCATTCGTGCCTGATATGTGTGTTTTTTAATAATCTTTTCATAACAGGCTCGGGCAATCGTTTCTCGTTCAGAATCGTGGCTTAAATAATATTGAATTTTCTGCCGTAATTCGTTTTCATTATTAAATGAAACGAATTCCTTGCCTTCATTAAAAACCCGTTTTATATCGGCGCGCACTAAATCGCTAAAAAGACAAGCTCCGGAGTATCCCACCTCAAATGGCCTAACATTTATTCCTTCGGCAGGAAGGTTATTCCAATTAATATCGACTACAATCTTGCTTTTCCTATAAATATCGAACCGCTCTAAACCCTTGGATTGACCGTGAAAAACATCTTTCAATGGCGTTTCATACCATTCATCGGTTCCCCAAACATGCAGACCTAAATCTTTAATGGCAAGGAGAAATTTTTCACGGTTAGGATAGAGAATTTTATTATAAGAGCCGATAAACGAAATATTGTACTTATTTTCTCTTTTATCAAACGGGGAACTTTCAAAAAGAGTTTCTACCGCATGCGGAAGATAAAATGAATTTTTTAATCCCATCCCCCATAATTTCTTGAGCACATAGTGATCAGGAGAAAAAAAATAGTCATAAGCCGGAGCTATACGTACTATTCCTTCCCATTGATTTATGAAATCATTATAAAAATTCATGGTAATTATTCCCATGCTCCTAATTTTATTAATCGTCTCTGGCGTAATATTTTCAGCTTTTAGTGAAAATAGATACTCTGGCTTAAACTCTTTTACCAATTCTAGAAGCCTTTTATTTGTTCTTGCAATAGTAAATCTCTTAGCGACTTTTATCCAAGGAAAAACCCTAAGCGCTTTGCGCATATAAGGATTAGTGTATACAATCCCGCTCCGATAATTAAATACCAAACAATTGTAACCCAGTTCAGTGAGAGCTTTTACGTGGGGTTCGGTAAAAAATGAGTAACCCGCGCTTACAACAAGGATTTTATTTCTTTTAACTATATTTTCCATAATTGAACTAATTCTTCCAAAAAACCACGAATTCCGCAAGGAATGATTTTTTGCAAATTTAGAACCGTTCCTGTATATAATCCAGTAATTGTCTTCCTAATATTTTAGGGGTAGCATTATTAATAAATACACTTCTCCCATTTTTGCCGATTTTCAATCTTAACTCTAAATTATCTCTTAACTCAATAATTTTCCCGGCCAAGTCCTCTGTATCAGCAACCTTACAAAGAATAACATCTTCTCTATCTGTTAATAGCTCTCTTATAGCATTGGTGTCACTTGTAATTACAGGTTTCCCGACAGCTAATGCTTCAAATATTTTATTAGGTATTACAAGATCTATTTTAGGACTATCGCCGAAAATACCCAGACAAATATCTGCTTGAGCAATATAATCTGGGAGTTTTTCATAAGAAACCGAGTCAATAAAATTTATGTTTTTTAATCCGAGTTTCTCGGCAAGTTTTTTGTCCTCTTCAAATGTCTGGCCTCGGCCGATTAAATTAAATAAAATATTCTCTTTTTCAAGAATTTTAGCCGCTTCAATTATGTATTTAACTCCTTGAAGTGGAATATAGTGGCCATGAAAATGGACCAAAAATTTATCATTACTTTTTTTACCGTCTCGAGGGTAAAAAATATCAGAATCGGTGCCGACAAAAATTCTTTTGAATTTTTCTTTCGATAAGCCAAACTCCCTGACAAAAAAATCTATATGAGTATTAGTATCCAAAAGCACTAAATCAGCTAATCTGCATGACCATTTATCCAAAAACCTGTAATATTTTGCCCTTAAACTTTCCGGCGAGTAATATTGTCTATCTAAAATATAACCGCCAAAATGAGAAGTGAAAGCATCAAAAATTATCGGCTTTCTGGCTTGCCCTGAGAATAATCGAAGGGTTAAAAATCTTGCCAGAAACATTACTTCCTGCCCCGGGAAAGCAACTAGTATAAAATCGTACTTCCCCCGGAATTTAAAATATTTAAAAAACAAATCAATAAAAGCCAAAAAACCCTTGATGGATGAACGGCATTCTAAAATTTCAACTCCGTTTTGTTTAAGTCCCTTTATTAAAACCCGGTTCCGGGAATATTCAGGTTTATAAGTACCGAAAAAAAGAATTCTCATTTCATTTATTGCTTATTTTAAATAACTCAAAATACGCTTTGGAATCGTCTTTAAGAAATTAAAATAATGGGTGATCGACCTCGTCTTGTAGATCTTATACTTTTCGAAATCTTCATTTCTTATTATCTTTTCAACTAAAACGCAAATCCTCTCAAGAGAATACCATTCTCCTTTTGAGATATCCTCTTCTTTCCAGAAACGGTTAATATTGGCTCCGCCAACATTTTTGTAGATGGTGCAGGGCCTGATGGTAATGGCTTTCAATCCCTGGTTTTTAGTGAAAGACCATACCAGATCTTCAGCCAGAGCCTTACTGATGCCATACTTATTACCGTACTTATTTCGAGAATGCCTGACCATTGCAGAACTGAAATAGATCAGTTTAGCTTTGTGCTTTAAGCATAATCTTATTACATTCAAAGTCCCCATCACGTTGACTTCGAAAAAGTCGTCTTGTTCGTGACCGGCCCTAATTTTATCTACCTTGGCGGCTAAATGAACAACAATATCTGGACCAGCAGAATCAAATATTTGTTCTAGGGAGTTGAAATGATTCAATCTTACCAAGCAATCTTTAACGCGGTAACCCCTGCTTCTTAAATGATCTGCCAATGCCGAACCTACAAAACCCCTACTTCCAGTGATGAGAACGGTTTTCATATTCTAAGGAAATCTCGTTCTCCGTTTTTTCATTTCGACCTCCCACAAAATAAAATTATAAATGGTGCCGAAAAAATAAAGCGACAGGTTCGCAGTAATAACTCCCCATATTCCCCATAATCTGCCAAAAATCACGTATAAAATAATCCTTAGAATATTGGCTCCCAAACTGCTTGCGTAAATCACTTTTAACATTTTATGACCCTTAACTATGTTGCTAAAATAAGTTGCCGGAATGATGAAAATGAGAACAAGTGAAAAAATCTGGGAATAAGGCACAGACTCCAAATAAGCCGGGAAAAATATTTTGAATATGACGGGCGCACCCAAAATATAAACCAAACTGACACTTAAACCCAAAAGAACCCCCTGCCAAATTCTTTTGTAAAAAACGGCCTTTATTTCCTCAACGGTCTTTCCGGAAATTTTCGGCAGCATGATTGTTTCGATACTTTTAAAGTAGCCACGAATTCTTTCTGGAATAGAAACAGCAATTCCATAAACAGCGAGTTCAACCGCACCCAAATAATGGAAAACTACTATTTTGTCTATATGCTGGGCTAAAATAGAAAGTACATGAACGAAACTTAGATGCTTAGCAAACTTGAAAATTTCTTTTTTCTCCGGCTGGCTTAAAGGCTGAGACTTAAAAATTCTGACGGTCCTCAGATAAAAGTAAAAATTCGGAACGATTCGAAAAAGAGAGTAAACCCCTATAAGAAGAACCACATTATCGGAAAGAAACGCTGCGGTTATCAAGATAGACATCTGAATCGTGTTTGATATTGAACTATAAATAGAAACTCTTTTAAATTCTTTTTTACCGGCTAAAAAAGAACCGTAAGTATTAAAAACGACATCCAATGGAAATAAAACGGCCATAAGCCACAAAGCATAAGCGAGTAAATTATTACCGTTCAAAAAATAATAAATACCCAGCCCAGCCATCGCTAACGTATAAAGAAAATTCCATCTGAATTGCAGCTTTACCGCGTAGGGCAAAATGCCGTTATTGCCGCTTTTAGCGGTTGCCTGAATCACGGCGGTATTTATGCCGCTTAAAGTCAGGAAAGAAAGCGCTCCAACAAGAGAAAGAATATATTTGTAAACTCCGTAAGTTTCTTTTGGAAGAAAATTGGCGAATACAACCACTAAAATTATCGAAAGAAAAGATCCCACCGTGAAATCTATGCTTGTCCAAAGACTGCTTTTAGCAATGTAATGTATGTCGATCTGGGCATATTTTGTCGCGAGTTTTATAAATTTTTTTAGAAGATTAGACATTTTTAATTTAGCCGAATAATTCTGAAATTTTATTTACCACATTAGACACATTATGACTTTTTTCAACTGATTCTTGAAGAAAATTACTGATATTTTTTAATCTATCTTCAGACAACTTTAGTAAATTTTTTATCTTTTGAAATAAGTCTTCAGGGCTATCATATCTAAAAATTAAAAACTGACTAAAATCGCCAAAATACTTTTTAAAAACTTCATTAGCTACTAAAATCAAACAACCAGCAGACATTGCTTCTAAAACGGTCTTATCAATTCCGCCCTTCGGAGAAAGATTTATTAAAATATCTGACTTTTTGTAAAAATCATTAATTTTGCTATAGGGAATAAACCCACTAAATTCGATAAAATTTTCTAGTCTTAAATCACCAACAAGTTTTTTTAATTTTTCAAAATAATCAAAATCATAAAACATTACTGGTCGGCCCACTATTTTTAATCTGAAATCCAATCCTCTGTCTTTTAAAATCTTAGTTGCTTTGATTAGAGTTTCGTAGTCTTTTATTTTTGATATCCTACCAACGCTCAAAATATTAAGCTTTTTTGATAAAATCAAATTATTCCAATTTCTTTGGGTTGTTCTAAATTTTTCTATATCAATACCATGCCCCAATTCAATTATCTTTTTGCTTTTTATGTTTAAGCTTTCTTTGGTGGATGTTGCAATTTTATAACAAATTTTTTCTGCTAATTTCAATTTTAAGGTAACTGAACGGTGAAGATACCATAAAACTATTCTTTTACTAAAAAGTGCAGCTAGTGGCCACGAAGCCACCGCAAAAATCGGAGACATATGGGCAAAAATTCCTTTTGATTTTGGAGCCAACTTAAACAAAAGCCTGTAAAAAGTAAAAAATCTTAAAATTCTATTACTGCCTCTTTCTTTGCCTAAAGAATACACAAAAACATTAGCCGGCAATTCATATCTGCCTTTTGTTAAAGTAATCACAAAAACTTTATCAAAGTGTTTTGAGAATTCTCTAATCCAAGAAACAAAAAAACCAAGCAAGTCGTCATTCTCGTCGACCCTTTGAGTAATAATCAAAATATTCCTCATTGCTTGTGAAAAATAAAAAGGTCTTCCACCTCTTCAAATTCTTTTCTTAAAATCTTTAAAGCTGACTCATCTTTTACATCAGGACCGAAAAAGTCATAGATTGTCTGGCGGGACTGATCAAAATGATTGTTCTTCGCCTGAACCAAAGCGTAAAAAATCACATTGCCTTTGCCGCCATATTCAGAGACTAAAACTTTAAGCATTTCTTCGGTTTCCGAATACTTGCCCAAAGTGAAATAAACCCGGCTTAAATTCTGCAAAGTATTTTGGTGCTTTGGTCTTAGCTCCAACGCCCTTTCCAAAAATTTTTCCGCTCTGGTAAAGTCGCCCTCCTGAACTTCAACCACTCCTCTAAGATTGAGGTTTTGAATATAGTCAGGATATTTTTCGTAAACCTCAAGGGATAATTTTTTAGCCAGTTCTTTATCGCGTTCAAACATCAAAATCCCATAATCAGTCTTAGCCACAACGCTATTCGGCGATTTCTTAAAACTATCAGTCAAAAGCGTCTCGCGGCTGGCCCAAACGCGGTTCTGACTAATGGTCAATAAACCATAAATAGCCAGTAAAATCAATAAAATGGACAAACCAAGTCGTTTTGACGATTTTAATAGCTGTTCAAGGGCTACAGCTAAAATCATCAGACCGCCGAATGAAGGAAAATACATAAGCCGTTCAGCCATTATTGTTCCGGTCGGAAAAATAATATTTGAAACTATAAGAAAAGGCAGAAAGAAAAATAATAAAATCCAGTCCAAAATCACACTTTTCTCCCTTCGCAAAATCCGGTAAACCCTCCAAAGCATCAAACATAAAAATACCAAACCAATTAAAGACAACGGCGAAGAAAATAAACTTTTTACTATCGGAATCTGATCATAAGAATAATCGGCCGAAAGCTTATAGGGCACGAAAAATTTTGCCAAGTACAAAATCATAATTTTTAATGCTGTAAAAAAGCGTTCGAAAAAAGAAACATAAGCCAAAGGATTAAAAATAAATTCTACTTTTGTTTTAAAGGCATATTGGCCTAAAACAAGAATTCTTAAAATAAAATAGAAAACAAGCGCCCCTAAATAATAAATCAGCCAATGCCAATTGCGACGATAGTGCCAACCGAACAAAAAAACAATTGCCGGAATTGCTACAGCCGTTTCTTTACTCAAAAGAGCCAAAACTAATGTTACAGCTGAATAAAAATATTGCGAATCGAGCCATAAAAGCAATGTCAGCATGCCAAACAGAAAGAAAAGCAGTTCGGCCCGGCCCACGATCGAAGTCACGGCTTCCACGTGAATCGGCAGAACTAAAAATAACAAAGCAGCAATTAAAGAAAGGGTGAATCGGTTAGAAAATTTCCTTAAAAACAAGTAGATCAGAAAAGAATTGATGATATGAAGAAAAATATTAACAAGATGAAAACCAAACGGCGAAGAAGAAACTAAAAAGTTAAGGCCAAAACTGAATTGAGTCAAAGGCCGATAAAGTCCAGCTTGATAAAAACCTTCAAAATAGGGCTGGCCGAAAAAACTGAATATCTTACCTAGCTGGCCGAAAAAACTATGCGATAAAACCAAAAGGTCATCGTGGACGAAATCGCCGTTCAAAGCATTGGAAAAAATTAAAAATCCAACGATAAAAAACAGAACCAAAACCCATTGATTCTTAATAACCATTCTTCAATTTAAGCACAAAAGGCGCGAAGTAAAAAATGGGCGTTGGCCCATTTTTTACTTTAGTTTCATTTGTTTATTTACCGATTAATTCAAGATACTTAGCTTTTGAAACAGGCCCGAAATAGCCAGTCGCCGGCGAAACACTATTCGCTTTTTGCCAAGCCGCTACGGCGGCTTGAGTTACCGGACCGAAAATTCCACTTGAACCGCCAGAATACTTAAAATGACCGGTGCCAGTCAAATAATCCTGCAAAACCTTAACATCGGCTCCTTGAGAACCGACAGTCAAACTGCGAGTGAAATTATAAACTGCACCGGAAATTTGAGGCGTCTGGACCGGCGTCGCAGACGGACTTGCGGCTGGACTCGCAACCGGAGAAACAGCCAGAATAGAAACTGAAGTTATCTTCGCTCTTGTTAACGGTCCAAAGTAACCGCTGGCTGGTGAAACACCGTTGGCGGCTTGCCATTTCGCTAAAGCAACCTTAGTTAAAGAACCGAATAAACTGGTTTCATTACCCGGAGAACCAGGGCCGGAATTGGTAATTTTGAAACCGGCAGAATTAAGGAATTTTTGTAAATTTTTAACGTCTTCACCGCTTGAACCAATGGTTAGATTTCTAGCAAATTGAGAGACAGAAGGCGCTGAACCTGATAATCCAGCTATCTTTGCCTGCAAAGCGGCTATCTGGGAAGCTATTGTTTGTGCGTTTGTAGCCGGAATCGCAGTTGGTGTTGCTGAAGAAGTTGAAGAACTTGGCGATCCCCCTCCGCCGCCGCCGCCACCACCTCCTCCGCCGCCGGTAAGAGTAGAACAATTAGACGAACTAGGCGTTACTTTTATTGTTCTTTGCCCGGAACCAGAAGGCAAAGTAATTGATATTTCCGAATAACTGCTGGGACAATTCTGGTCGAGCCCTCCGTCATTCGTCAAAATTTTCCGGTCTGCTGATCTTAAAGTAAAAGTCTGTCCTCCTGAAATTTTAAAAGTAAGAGCAGAAGTCTCGGTACTTATTTCATCGGCGTTTGATCCGCCAATGATCGTAAAATCTGTACTAGTTCCGCCTATGGTTAAATTAATTGTGGTAGTTTCCGAAAAAGTAACTGGAGCGGCTGAAACAATAACCGGAATCAGAAATAGAGAAAAAACTAATAAGATGTAAGACTTTTTAATTGATTTAATCATTGATTAAGTTTCAGATTACGAATTGTCTGGACTATCGATGAATCAGGTTTTAAATTTTCCCAAAAAAGAATGTGCTCCTGGTTAATAATCATCTGATCTCTAGGGCCATGCGGTTCTATTATGCCTAATTTCACTAATCTGCCGGATGTAGCTTTCTCGTCTTCCAATTTTACATAATATACATCGTCTAAAATCGGATAATGCGAACCAATGCCTCTTAATTTGCCGAAATAAATTTGATCATTGGCAAGAAAAACCGCCTGATAAGTTGCCCGGTCAATCCTTTCTGTTTCTTCTTCTTCGGCGTTTTTAGAAAACAAAGAATAAACCGCAAATCCAAGTATAATGGCTAACAGCAAACCTATTATAACAGCCACTGCCGCTAAAATTTTGGAGAATTGATTCTTTTTAAATATCCAAGGCATTCCTTTTATCAGCTACAATTCTCTAAATCAGACTACAGACAACTAATTGAAGTTATCCACCATTTTCCCTGACTAGCGACAGAGGCGACGATTCTTGCATACCAAACTGTCCCGGCAGAATCTGTTATGACAAAGCAAACACCCTTGGTGGCGCCTTTTGTCTCAAAAGTAACGCTTGTGGTTGCTGCTGAGTTTTCACCAACATTGAAGTTTGTTCCAACAGAAGCCGCACCGCCGACTTCAAAACTGGTGTCAGTAAGACCTCCGGCATTAATTCCTACTCTGTTGCTGCTTCCAGTTACCTCAAAATTAGTAGAAATTGAGGCCCCGGAACCAAACAAAACAAAACCGTCAAAAGCGGTAGAACCGTTAACTTCCAAGCCGCCGGAGATCAAGAGATCCTTAGCCGTAGAGATAGTACCAACATGGGTGGTGGCAGTGCCGCCGAATCTTGAATAAGAAGCGGTAGCTACATTGGAACCGAACTGGACGGAGCCGGAAGCAATAAAGTATGAGGCCGAAGCAGTGCCCTGGACTTCAAAAGTTGTTACTGGAGTAGTGCCAACACCTACTCTGGTATTTGTCGTATCAATGGTCAAAACATTGGTGGAGCCAGCCGCGTTCTGGAAACGGAAAGCAGTTGTTGAGTTGGCGCTGGGCCGGAACTGACCGTCAGTCATAAAGAAGATACCGGAAACCGAAGCAGTTCCGCCAAAAGCGACAGAACCTACAGTTTCAAGGTCGCCAGAAACTAAAAGGTCATTTGAAGCAGTGATATAATTAGATCTTTTTGTGGTAGAAGCGCCGAATCTGGAATAAGCCACCGAAGCCACATTGCTGGCGAATTGAACCGCGCCAGAACTCAAAAAGTAAGCAACCGAGGCGGTGCCGCCCACATCAAGTTTAGTATCTACGGCGCCACCGGAATTTATCCCGAATCTGGTATTGGAAGTGTCAAAAATAAATAAATTAGTGCCTGAACCGTTTTGAAATCGAACTGCTGTCCCAGAAGCGCTATTAACCGTAAGACTTCCAGTAGTGGTAATACTGGT
>JBBTQD010000012.1:0-5020 GCA_038065855.1 Patescibacteria group bacterium | reverse complement strand
CGCCACGAAGCTTTTAAAGATTACAAAATCCACCGGGCCAAAGCGCCGAATGAACTCTATAGCCAAATCCCCTACACCAAAAAAGTCCTTGAGGGCTTTGGTATTCCTTCTTATGAAATAAAGGGCTACGAAGCCGATGATATTATCGCTACCTTGACTAAAAAATTAGGCCAAGAAAAAGACTTAAAAATTATTATCGTCACCGGCGACTTGGACGTGCTCCAGCTTGTAAAAAACAAAAAAATTGTGGTTTACACAATGAAAAAAGGCCTAAGCGACACGGTGATTTACGACGAAAATGCAATTCAAGAAAGATATGGCTTGAAACCGGAGCAATTGACCGACTATAGAGGACTCAAGGGAGATCCGTCAGACAATATTCCGGGCGTGCCGGGCGTCGGCGACAAAACCGCATCAGAGCTTTTAAAAAAATACGGTACGATTGAGAATCTATATATAAAATTAAAAATGACCATCCGGAATGTCCGGCTAGGCATAAAAAATAAAAAACCGGGGATCAAAGAAATAAGAGAATCGATAATAAAAAAACTTTTAGAGCATGAGGAACAGGCCATGCTTTCAAAACATCTGGCAATAATGGTTAAAGATTTAAATATAGATATCAATCTTGGTAAATTTGAATGGAAGAATAATTTTAATCAGACGGCCGTAGAAAATATTTTTAGAGAATTAAATTTCACCAGTTTAATCCCTCGGATTCCTGAAGTCAAAGAATCTTCTTCTGGATCTGTCTCGCTCAAACAACTCGAACTGTCAAAGTCGGACAAAATTTCTGAAGTTCTGAAAGAACAAACCAAAAAAATCCAGATTGCAGCCTGGCTTTTGAATTCGGAATTAAAAGAACCGACTCTGGATGAAATTTATTTTAGTTACAAAACCAAAGATATTCCCGAACTTTATAAAACTTTACGGGAAAATCTTGAAGAGGCCGGTTTGATAAAAATTTTTGAAGAAATCGAGGTACCTTTGATTCCAATTCTAAATGAAATGGAACAAAACGGCTTTAAGATAGATAAAAAAGAAATTGAAAAACTGGACAAATTTGCCGAAAAAGAAATAAAAAAACTGAAAGAAAAAATCCATAAACTGGCCGGGGTCAAATTCAATATCAACTCAACCAAACAGTTAAGCGAGGTTTTATTCGGCCGTATGAAAATTTCGGGAAGAATCAGAAAAACACCCAAGGGCAAGCTTTCCACCCGGGCGGCCGAGCTTGAAAAACTTCGCGAAACCCACCCGATTATTCCTTTGATTCTAGAATATCGCGAGCTTCAAAAACTCAAAACAACCTATATTGATCCGTTTCCAAAATTAATTGATCCAAAGGATGATCGGCTTCACACCACTTTCATTCAAACCGGAACAGTCACCGGACGGCTCGCTTCTAAAAATCCAAACCTGCAAAATATCCCGATTAAAACAGAACTCGGCCAGGAATTCAGAAAAGTTTTTATCGCCGAAAAAGAATATAAACTTGTTTCGCTTGATTATTCCCAGATTGAATTAAGAATCGTAGCTCATATAGCAAGAGACGAAAAAATGATTGCCGCTTTTAAAAGAGGAGAAGATATCCATTTAAGGACCGCAGCCGAGGTCTTTGATATTTCGCCGGAAATGGTGACGCTAAGAATGAGAAGAAAAGCCAAAGCCTTAAATTTCGGCATAATCTACGGCATGGGGCCGCAGGGATTTGCCCGTTCGGCCGGAATCAAACAAGCCGAAGCCAAAAAATTCATTGAAAAATATTTTGAGGAATTTCCGAAAATCGCCGAATATATGGACAAAATGCGAAATGAAGCCCATGACAAAGGAATTGTTAAAAATTTGTTCGGCCGACAAAGAAAATTAAGCGAAATCCATTCATCCATTCCGGAAATGATCCGCCAAGCCGAGAGAATGGCCATTAATTTTCCTGTTCAAAGCTTGGCCGCTGATCTGATAAAGATGACAATGATAAAAATACACGAATATATCCATAAGAATTGCGAAAAAAACGAAATAAGAATGATACTTCAGGTTCATGACGAAATTGTTTTAGAAGTTAAAGAAGAACTGGCGGAGAAAATTACCGGAGAACTAAAAGAAATTATGGAAAGTGTTTATAAATTAGATGTACCTCTGATCGTAGACGTAAAAATTGGTAATAATTGGGCCTATGCCTGAACTGCCTGAAGTTGAGACAATCGCCAGAGAACTGAAAAAGAAAATCACTGGTTTAAAAATAACCGATACTTGGACTGATCGCGAAAAACCGTTCAGGCAGGCCGGCGGATTGAAGAAATTCCTAAAAGAAGTAAAAAATAAAAAAATTGTTGATGTGAGACGGCGGGCAAAATTCGTAGTTATAGATTTAGAAGGCCCAAAAACTATTTTTATCCATCAAAAAATTTCAGGACATCTTTTGTACGGACGCTGGACGCTAAAAACTGGAATCTGGCAGGCCAGAATAGCCGGACCGCTTCGAGATGATCCGCGAAACAAATATTTACGAATAGTCTTTTCCCTGAACAATAGCTGGCAATTGGCTTTATCAGATTTAAGAAGATTTGGAAAAGTGATGCTGGTTGGAGATAAAGAAATCGAAGACCTGAAAGAATTAAAAAAGCTCGGGCCAGAGCCGTTGGAAA
Organism: Patescibacteria group bacterium; assembly: GCA_038065855.1. Taxonomy (GTDB): domain Bacteria; phylum Patescibacteriota; class Minisyncoccia; order 2-02-FULL-40-12; family 2-02-FULL-40-12; genus JBBTQD01. The sequence goes on along the minus strand of JBBTQD010000012.1, from coordinate 2,372 downwards.
TAAGTTTCAATCAATTTAAAGAATTATTTAACCCTTCGACAAGGCTCAGGGCAAGGAAAAAGGGCTGGTTAAAACCAGTTTTAATGGATCCTCATTTCATCGCCGGCATCGGCAATATTTATTCTGACGAAATCTTATGGGACGCTGGCTATCATCCATTGAAACGGGCTGAAAAATTAAAAGAAAATGATTTGAAAAAAGTCTTCAATTCAATGATAAAAATCTTAAATAAAGCGATTAAATACCAGGGTGACAGTATGAATGATTATCGCCTGCCTTCAGGCGAAAAAGGACATTATCAAGAAATCCAAAATGCTTACCAGCAGACCGGAAAAAAGTGTAAAAAGCGAGACGGCGGGACGATTGAGCGTATTAGAATCGCCGGCCGCTCTGCTCACTTCTGCCCGAAGCATCAAAAGTTATAACTCGGGTATAGCTAATTTCTAAAAGAATAAAGCCTCTCGGGTATAGCCATTTCGGAAACGCTCGGCCTCATACAACTTTAATAATTCTGTCATCTTCTGTTTATCAGAATAAACCCTCGCTCCTCACTCACCTCGCTACAAAGAGTATCTCTTCTTAACGGCTCGGCTCTCGAGGTTCCTCAACAACCATACCCTGCGGGCTTTATTCAGAAATTGGCTATATCTTCGCAAATCCATTACTGGCTTATTCCAGCTATATAATACAACTGCACACCCAATCACCAACTTTGTCAAATGTAAATTCTGGTGCTCTGTTTTAGTATAGAAAGCGAAGACCTTACCTTCGTTTGCCATGATCATCTTTCTCTACGGCCAAAACTCATACAGCTTAATCCAGTATGTCAACCAGCTTGTGGATCGCTACCGAAAAAAGTATCCGGAAAGTTTTAATCTGCATCGGTTTGATTTGGAAGAAGATGATCAAAACGAAATCAGAAATGCAATTAAAGAAAGCTCATTTTTTAAACAAGTTAAATTTGTCGTTGTTAAAAACCCTTTTGCTAAAAGCGATTTTCTAGAAAAAGTGATTAAGGAAAGCGACTTGGAAAAACAAAAGGATTCAGTTTTGCTTTTTTACCAAACCGGGGAACAAGAAAAGTTTAAAAATTTAAAACTATTTGCCTTACTCACTAAAATAGCCCAAACAAAAGAATTTAAACAGCCGACGACTCAAATAACCAGTAAATTTGCGACAAATTATCTAACCAAGCATAAAATTTCAATTAAAAAAGAAGTGGCGGCCAAACTGATTAAAGAAACAAATTCTGATTTTTGGCGGCTGAAAAACGAACTCGATAAGATAATTTTCTTCGCCAAGAAAGAAAAAAGAAGAAATATAGACGACCAAGATTTAGTTAGACTGGTTAATTTCAAAATTGACCACAACATTTTCGATATCATTGATGCGGCTTTTTCAAATCAGGCCAAAGCGCTGATTCTTTTTGAAAATTTTCTGGCTGACGGCGGGGATCCTCTTTATCTTTTATCAATGATTGCCTTCCAACTAAAAAATATGCTAATAGTCCGAGAGCTGATGGATAAAAACGATCAATACGCCCAAATCCTCAAAAAGACCGGAATGCACCCGTTTTTTTTCAAAAAAAATTACGAAGCGGCGAAAAAATACCCGCTTAATGACTTGAAGAAAATTTTTCAAAAAACAGCCAATTTTGAAATCGCTCTGAAAACTGGCCAAGCCGAACCGGAAAATATTTTCTTCAAGATATTCATTTAATGGACTATCTGAAAATCGGCAAAGCAAATGAATTAAAATACAAAAAAGACCGAGCAATTTATCGGTCTTTTGAAATTCTGCCGGGCTTTCTTGCTTATTCAAGCATCGGCCTTTTAATTCTTTTATCTTTTATAAAACCATTTTGGGTGGCAGTTTTCATAATCGCCTTTGACATATATTGGCTCGTTAGAATCGCCTATTTTTACTCTCATCTGGGCACAGCCTTCAGGATGATGAAAAAAGTGAAAAGAACCGACTGGCATGAAAAACTGAAATCAGAAAATCTGGCCTGGCAGGAAATATATCATTTAGTCTTTCTTCCCTTTTACAAAGAAGGTGAGGAGATAATCGCTCCATCAATTGAGGCTTTAGCCAACTCCAATTACCCAGTCAAGGAAAAAATGATTGTGGTTTTAGCGAGAGAGGCCAGGGCTGGTCAAGAGGCTCAAAAAATTTCGGAAAAAATAGAGGAAAAATACGGAAAGAAATTTTTCAAATTCTTAACCACTGAGCACCCAAGAGATATCCCCGGCGAACTGGCCGGTAAAGGCTCAAACACGGCCTGGGCCGGAAAAAAAGCAAAAGAATTGATCGATCAGCTTAACATTCCTTATGAAAACATAATTGCATCTTCATTTGATATTGACACGGTT
>JBBTQD010000011.1:0-6776 GCA_038065855.1 Patescibacteria group bacterium | reverse complement strand
GCCAACATTTCTGAAAAACATCGGCTCGAACCATATTTTGCGAAACCGCCAATTCTTTTTTACCCCCAAAATTGAATACGAATTAGTCGCCGAGCGAAGCGAGGCGAACCATTCAAACTTGCAATTTCCTACGTGGTGCCCCCGACAGGAATCGAACCTGTAACCTGCGCGTTAGGAGTGCGCTGCTCTAATCCAATTGAGCTACGGGGGCGTTTATTTCTGCTGCGACTTTATTTATTAACGAATTTATAACTTTGATAAGATAGCCACCTTTTCTGACTGTTAACCGGCACATTCCATATTCTGATTTCCCTCTTTTACCACCATCATTATAGTACATGCTAATTCTATTTTTGGGTACCCCTATTACATTTGACCAGTGCGTTAAACATTTTTCCCTGTTCATTCCTGTAAAATACCTGATTGTAATATGAATTCTTTCTTTTGCTATATTAAAACATTTATTAACAAGGTTTATATAGACTTTTATCATCTCAGGGTTTGTATTTGTAAAAATAAAATCTTTTTTGTTTCCTTCTGTCCAGTGGAGCATCACCAAAAGCGCATAATAGTATTTTTCTCGTCTTTTTAGTATTTCTTCTGCTTCTATTTCCGCTTTTTCTAACTGATTATTCTTTCTTATAGTGCTTGTCATTCCTCCTCTTGATCTTAAAATCTTTATATGTTCCGGAGAAATCTTTATATCTTTGATGTAATGCCAAACGGATGTTTTTGGCATTGAAAAAATCCTCATCAAATCTTGAATACTATTTCCTTCTAGTCGCAGTTTCTTAAGCCTCTTTATTGTTTTCAAAGAATATATACGCATTTATTCTATTATATCATATAAGTAGAACAAGCCAATAGTCCCCTGTTTATAGAGCAAGGTTCAATTAAAACTTGAAAAAAAACTAAAAATAAATCAAGATTTCAATGATATGCTTCGTCTGATAATCAAGGGCGGCAGAAAGTTGAAAGGGGAGTGGCGGCTTTCGGGCAACAAGAACGAGGCTTTGGCTTTGATTGCCGCTTCTTTACTTTTTGAAGACGGTCTCGTTCTCAAAAATGTCCCCCGGATAAAGGATGTCGAGGTGATGACTCAGATTGCCGATTTTTTGAAAAAGCAAAAAAAATCAAAAAACCCGATTCTCCCGGCTGAATTAAGCTCGAAGATAAGAGGTTCTCTTCTTTTTATGGGGCCGCTCCTTGCCTTAACAGGCAAAGCAATAATTCCAAGAAGCGGCGGCGACAAAATCGGCTTGAGAAAAATTGATACCCATCTTGAAATATTCAAGGCCTTTGGAGCAATAACATCAAACAATAAAATTATTCTGCCAGCCAGAAAACTTCAAAACGGCCGCGAAGTTAAAATCTGGCTTTCTGAACCGAGCGTCACTGCTACCGAAAACGCTTTAATGCTTTCAGCTTTAAGACCGGCTAAAACAACTATCAGAAACGCGGCTTCAGAGCCCCATGTGGTCGGGCTTGGCTCCGCCCTAAAAAAAGGCGGGGCGAAAATTAAGGGACTTGGCACGAATTTTCTTGAAATCCGGGGAGTTAAAAACTTAAAAAAAGTCAGCCACGAATTAAAAGAAGATTTTATGGAACTTGGTAGTATTCTGGTTTTATCGGCGATTTTCGGCGGAAAAATAAAAATAAAGACGGGGAATACAAAAGAATACGAAAAGATTTTTGAAGCATTCGAAAAATTCGGTGAAAAAGTTGTTCAAAAAAACGGATTTTTAAAAGTGGCCAGAGACGCCAGCAATGATTTTAAAAAAGAAATCCAGGAAATTTCAGATGGACCTTGGCCTAATTTCCCGTCAGACCTGATTAGTCCGATGATTGTTTTGGCTACCCAATGCCGCGGTCAGTATTTATTCCACGAAAAAATGTTTGAGTCACGCCTTTATTTTATTGACCAGTTGAAAAATATGGGCGCGAAAGCAATACTTTGTGATCCACACCGAGTTTTGGTTTCCGGACCATCTTTACTTCATAGTTCCCATATGGCCAGCCCCGATATCCGGGCCGGTATGGCTTTGGTTATCGCTGCCCTCGCTGCCAAAGGCACAAGCATAATTGATAATGCCGAACAAATCGACCGCGGCTATGAGAATCTAGTTGAAAAACTAAAAAATCTCGGAGCGGATATTAAAAGAGAATGAAACGCGGCTATCTCCTTAAAAAACTGACCACAATGAAAATCGGCGGCCCAGCTAAGTACCTTATTAATGTAAGGAGCGAAGAAGATTTAATGACGGCGATGGGGTGGGCCAAAAAGATTGGGATTAAATGGTATGTGATTGGCGACGGCTCAAATTTAATTCCAGATGACAAAGGTTTTGATGGCTTGATAATTAGAAACGAAATTCAAAATCTTGAAGTAAAAGATAATAAAGTTTTGGTCGGAACCGGAAATAACCTTTTAAAATTCATTTCCAGGTTAAACCGGCTCGGCCTTGCCGGAATGGAAAAAATGGCTGGGATTCCCGGAACTGTCGGCGGGGCGATTTACGGCTCGGCCGGCGCTTATGGTCAGGAAATTAAAGATAATCTTGTCAAAGTAAAAATATACAATGGGAGGAAAACCAATTGGCTATCAAAAAAACAATGCCAGCTCGGTTATCGCGAAAGTATTTTTAAAAGCAGAAAAGACTGGGTTATTCTGGCTGCGGAATTAAAACTCAAAAAGGGAAACCCGAAAGAACTTTCCAAAATATCAAAAAAAATAATAAAATTGCGCGAACAAAAATATCGGCCCGGCCTTTTGTGTCCGGGGAGTTTTTTCAAAAACGTTGTAGTCAAAAAAATTAAGCCGGCGGCATTGAGAAAAAAGTTTTTGAGGAAAATTGATAAAACCAAAATCAATCACGGTAAAGTTCCGGCCGGTTATCTTCTAGAAGAAATTGGCGCCAAGGGAATGAGGCAAAGAAATATTAAAGTAGCCGGGCATCACGGAAACCTGATTTACAACCTTGGCCACGGCAAGACGTCGGAAATCGTGAAACTGGCTAAAATCCTAAAAGAAAAAGTCAGGGAAAAATTCGGAATAAACTTAGATGAAGAAATACAATATATATAGTGTAAAACAAATCCATTTTGTCGGTATTGGCGGAATCGGCATTTCTTCAATTGCCCGAATGATGCTCCTAAAAGGAAAAAAAGTAAGCGGCTCCGATGTCAACGACTCCGAAGTGGTAGAAGAATTAATCAAATTGGGGGCAAAAGTAAAAATAGGCCATCGCAAACAAAATCTGGATCCGGAAACCGATCTTTTGATACACACCATCGCCGTCCCCAAAAACAACCCGGAACTAATCAAAGCTAAAGAGTTAGGAATAAGGATACTGACTTACCCGGAAACACTCGGTCTTATCTCAAAAAAACATTACACCGTTGCCATTGCCGGAACCCACGGCAAAACCACGACCACAGCCATGCTAGCAAAAGTTTTCATTGATGCCGGATTAAAGCCGATGGCCGTAGTCGGAAGCTTGTTAAAAGATGAAAGAAGTAACTTCATTGCCGGAAATGGAAAATATTTTATTGTCGAGGCTTGCGAGTACAAAAGGTCTTTTCTGAATCTTGAACCGAAAATTTTAGCCATCACTAATATAGACAACGACCATCTTGATTACTACAAAAATCTGGAAGATATTCAAAAAGCATTTTCAGAGCTGGTTTCAAAAATTCCAGAAGATGGTTTCTTGATCTGCAATCGGAATGATCCGAAAATTACTCCGGTCTTAAAAACAGCCAAATGCCAAATAATCGATTACGCTAAAATTGATAAAAAAATCGGCTTAAAATTTCCCGGCCGGCATAATTTGGAGAATGCCAAAGTCGCTTTTGCGCTTGGACAGCTAGTGAATATAAAAGAAAAGGAAATACTGAAATCACTTAAAAATTTCAGAGGTACTTGGCGAAGATTTGATTTTAAAGGCAAAACAAAAAACGGCGCTTTGATTTATGACGATTACGCTCATCACCCGACCGAAATAAAAGCAACTTTGACGACTTTCAGGAAAAAATTTCCAAAGAAAAAAATTACAGTTGTTTTCCAACCCCATCTTTTCAGCCGGACTAAAATCCTGCTTAAAGAATTCGCCATAAGTTTTGAAGACGCCGACGAAGTAATTGTTGCTCCAATTTACGCGGCCAGAGAAAAAGAAGATAAGAATATCAGTTCGGAAACGCTGGCCGATAAAATAAAACAAAACGGAAAACCGGCTTTGGCTCTTGAAAATTTTCAGAAAATAGAAGATTATTTAATGGCTAATACTGACAAAGGTAATATAGTTATTACAATGGGGGCTGGTGATATTTACAAAGTCGGGGGGAAATTAATTTAAAGGGCCTGTAGCTCAATGGCAGAGCACCTGGCTGGCAGTCAGGGGGTTGTCGGTTCAAATCCGATCAGGTCCACTGCTTCGCCAAGGCTTCGCAGTGCGAGCACTGCATAGTTTTAACGACGCAGTGCGCAGCACAAAGAACACCTTGATTAAAAATTCCCAATATGGGAATTTTTAATTGCGAAGCAGTGTCCTTCGAAGTCCTGCGAAGCTTCAGCGTAGCAGGACGAAGTAGGACTTCATTTTTTATCTTATGTATTATATCTACATTCTCCAGAGTCAAAAAGACAAAACTTTCTATACCGGTTTTACCGAGGATTTAAAGAAAAGAATAAAAAACCATAATTGGCATACTGCTTCGCTAAAGCTACGCAGTACAAGTGAGGCCAGATACACCAAAAGCAAAGCACCATTTGAATTAATTTGGTATTGTGCTTTTAAAGACAAAAAGAAAGCTCTTGATTTTGAAAAATATTTAAAACAGGGTTCTGGCTTTGCTTTTGCAAGAAAGAGACTAGTTTGAAACTAATAGTGCCGCGCACTCCGTAGCTTTCCCGGCCTTCGTAGCCGAAGCTACTTCGGCGGAGTAGGCAGCGTAGGTGTGATATAATCTTACTTACAGACGTCGCAGCTGTTGTTTAACTTCTTTAATGAAAGAAAAGTAGATAACCCCAGCAAGGCGAGCGATCCGAACACTACATAGATCTTGTTATTGACTAAAAAGATTACAGAATTAGCGCCTAAAAATCCGAATAGCGCCGCTACACAAAGACTGCAAGTAGCCGTGCCGAATACTGACGAAACAATACCAGACAAGAACCCAGCACTACCTAAAGCAGTATTGCCAGCCATGGCTTTAGTTGACCTTCTCTGCCTGAATATTTTAACCTGTATAGTTATAACGAATGCACTTAGAAACGAAGCAATCCCTAAAAATAAGTAATCTTTAAAGCCAAAAATTACCGCCTGAAAAGCAAGAGTGTTGCCAGGCACGGTTCTGACCGGAAGGTAAAACATTAGCCCAAATAAAACTAGCCAGACTATAAATAAGAAGATTGTATAATTTCGGTCTCTAATGACTGCCCACATGACTCTTGGAATTTGAATCTTCAAGTTGTTGAATAGCATGTTTGATAATTTCTAAATTGCAAGCATGGTATTCTTGACACCATGCCTCACATTTTTCCGCCCATTCCTTTTCTTGATACTTAAAACCGCATTCTTCACACTGAAAGTATTTATTGTCATTGATTGGAACTTTAACCATAATTAAGAATGCTGGTGTTCGCTGTCGCCGCCGCAACCGTCTGATAGATTCCAAACTTCGGTGACTTGTTCGCCGGTGAAGTTATAGTTTTTTATTAGATATTTAGCTAAACCGCCATATACATACCACCGCCAACATTTACAACAGCAAGGGCCTTTTTCATTTGAATTAGCTATTGCATAGTCATAAGCTTGCTGTTTCTCTAGAGTAAGTTCCATGTCGTAGAAAGATTGAAGTCTTTTAGCTAATTTGGCTTCGATGTCATAAGGATCAGATGGAATTTCAGGAATATCTTTGTATTTCTCCAAGCCTGTAATCTGTTCCATATAACGATGGATACTCATCGAACTGCAACAGGAACCCTGAATATGAGCATTATCCGCCATCGTAGAGATAGAATCTTTAAAAACACTACTACATGCAGAATTCCCATGCTGACTTAACTGCTCAAATCTAACAGCTAAAACAGAGTCAACGCCAAGGTGATTTTTGTCAGGATTAATGAGCAAGTAAGAGAATATACTCGCGCCAACAAGAATAAGGGTAGAGATGATGACGATTTTATTCTTTAAGGTATCTCTCATGTTATTTCTTTAATTTTATCATGAAAAATATGAAAAATCTAACTCCATTGAATTCTCCACAAAATACCCATATAATTCCTCAACCAGAGTTTTCCCCTCCTGCGCTACCGTCTTTGACGAGTCTCGCCTCTGGCGGAAAGCTTCGGCGGGCACAGCAGTTGTCCCTAGACGCTCCACAATTCAAACCAATAAAACCCTCAGCTGAGGGTTTTATTGGTTTTTAGTTTGCGGAAAACTGCTCTATCTTAGGCGCAAGTGCATTTTGATTCGACTTCGCTGCAACCGGAACATTTGGCAACGCATTTCTCGCCGCCGCAAGCGTGCCCCGGATCGTGCTGCTCGCTTTCGGCGCCGCACATTTCGCACTTATACCCTTGAGCATCTTTGCCGCATTTCTGGCATTTTTGCTCCATATTAAAATTCTATTTAAAAATACTTGAATTGTCAATAAGAAAAAAGTAATCTGACATAAAAGGTGGGTTCGCCTAATGGCATGGCACCGGTCCCGAAAACCGGCGGGCGAAAGCCCTTAGAGGTTCGACTCCTCTACCCACCGCCAATTGGGAAAAT
>JBBTQD010000010.1:0-19592 GCA_038065855.1 Patescibacteria group bacterium | reverse complement strand
TGGCATTTATCCGAAAGCGAAAGGGGATTCAGTTTTCAGAAAGATGAGCCGTTGGACATGAGATATTCGGAAAAAGAGAAATTGACCGCCAGAGAAATTATTAATCAATGGCCACCGGAAGAGATAGAGAAAATTTTGCAAGAATTCGGCGAAGAAAAATTCAGCCGGCCGATTTCCAGAGCGATTATAGAAGCGAGAAAGAAAAAACCGATTATCAGCACTTTCCAATTGATTGAAGTTATAAAAAAGGCGGTTCCGTTTTGGTATCAGCATGGAAGGATTAATTTCGCCACCAAGACTTTTCAGGCTTTGCGGATTGCGGTCAATGACGAGCTTGGAAATTTAGAAGCGGGATTAAAACAAATACCCCAGGTTTTGAAAAAGGGGGGTCACGGAGTGGTAATTTCTTTTCATTCCCTTGAAGACAGAATCGTAAAGAACAGATTCAAAGAGCTTAAAAAGGATGGAATTGTTGAGATTATTACTAAAAAACCGGTCCGGCCGACAACGAATGAAGCGACGGAAAATCCCCGCTCCCGAAGCGGAAAATTAAGAGCGATAAAACTAATAACTAATGATTAAAATAAAACTCCAAAAAATAAATTTAATACTTTTGTTTTTTGCTCTGTTTTTGTTAAGTTTTTATATTTATCAGACGATTTCGATTTCTTCCGGAAAAATCGGTTTGATCCATTCTAAAAAAGAATTTTTAGAAAGAAAAAATAATTTAAGCGTTTCGATTTCGAGTTTGAAAAGCCGTGATGATTTCGATCCCAATTTTATAAAAGAAAATTTCAAAATGGCCGAAATAGAAAAATTTGATTATATTATCCTTGGTCCTTCGGAATTTGTTTTAATAGAAAATAGTTCCGGCGGACAAAGACAGTGAGCCCCGTTAGAGACCCGATTTAAGAATGAGACTCAATTTTTTAATCTTTTTATTTATTTTTTTGTTTTCTTTCGCAATTTACAGGATTTTTGATTTAAGCGTCAACCAGTACGGTTTCTTTTCGGAAGTGGCGGCTAACCAAAAAAGCTACGGATCCCAAGACAGCGCCCTAAGAGGGGAGATTTTTATAAAAGAAGACTTTAACGGCCAACTGGCCACCTTGGCGACGAACCGACCCTCTTCCGGTTCTTTTGATTTATATTCAAGATTTTATCCGGAAGGGACTTTGGGCTCTTCGGTGGTCGGGTTTCTCGGCTTTCAGGATAAGAACCGGATCGGCCAGTACGGCCTTGAAGAATACTATGAAACCTGGCTTTCCGGCCAGGTTGGTTTTAAAAATTTTTTGAATAAAGTCGGCCTGGCTCATGGTTCGACTCCCGGCAGTTCTCTTATTCTGACGATTGATAAAAATGTCCAGTTTTTCATAGAAACTAAACTGAAAGAACTGGTCCATAAATGGTCGGCCAGCGGAGGGAGCGTGATTATTCAGAATCCTCAAACCGGCGCCATTTTAGCCATGGCCGGTTATCCTAATTTTAATCCTAACCAATATTCAAAATATCCCCTTGGAAATTTCATCAATCCGAACATTCAGAGTTCGTTCGAGCCGGGCTCTTCTTTTAAGCCGATCACCATGGCCGCCGCTTTGGACGTTGGCCGAGTTAATCCGGAAACTACTTTTTTTGATTCCGGCGAGGTTAAAGTCGGTAGTTCAACGGTCAGAAATTACGATTTAAAAATCAACGGCTACCAGACTATGACTCAGGTTCTTGAAAAATCAATCAACACCGGCGCGATTTTCGCCATGCGTCAAACCGGCCACGAAAAATTTTTGGAGTATATAGAAAGATTCCAGTTCGGAAAAAAGTCCGATATTGACTTAGCTGGAGAGGTTTCAGGCGATATCAGAAATCTTTATACCGGCCGGGAGATAAATTTCGTTACTGCTTCTTTTGGCCAGGGTGTCGCCTTGACTCCGCTCCAGCTCGTCAATTCTTATTCTGCCATCGCCAACGGCGGGAAACTTATGCGTCCTTACGTGGTTGAAAAAATAATCAAGCCAAGCGGCGAAAGCATCGAGGTAAGGCCGGAAGTAATCGCTGAGCCGATTACTCCGGAAACAGCCAAAACTCTTGGATTAATGCTGGTTTCGGTCATAGAAAACGGTTCAATCAAAAAAGCGAAAGTCCCGGGCTATAAAATCGCCGGCAAAACCGGCACGGCTCAAGAAGCCAAGAAAGACGGCGGCTATTCCGATTTTTTCATTCATAATTTGGTGGGTTTTGGTCCGGCCGAAAACCCCCGCTTTACCATTTTACTGAAACTTGACCGGCCCAAAGGGATTGAGACAGCGGCCGTGAGCTTGGCTGACGCTTTTGGCGACATTGCCAGATTTCTGATAAGTTATTACGGGATAGCGCCAAGTACGGAATAAATCCTAAATCCTAATATCTAAATCCTAAACATAAATGCATCATTTACTTCAAGTAATCCTCCGTATTTTATCTAGGGCCGTTATCAGAAAGTATAACCCTTTAGTTATCGGCATTACTGGTTCGGTGGGGAAGACCTCGACCAAGGATGCGGTTTTTGTTGTTTTGAAAAGCAAATATTCAACAAGAAGATCAATTGGCAGTTTTAACACCGAAGAAGGTTTGCCTATAACTATTCTTGGGGATTGGAACGAGAAAGATCTTCTGCCGATAAGCAAATTTGGTTCGCCCGGGAAAAAATTCAAAAAAATATTTCTTTGGATAAAAATAATTTTGGCCGGGTTTTTAAATTTAATTTTTCTCCCAAAATCAAAATATCCGGAAATTATAATTTTGGAATACGGAGCTGATAGGCCGGGGGATATTGATAAATTAGTCAGAATTGCAAGACCTAAAATCGGGGTAGTCACCGCTGTCGGCGAGCTTCCGGTCCATGTTGAATTTTACTCCGGTCCGGAAGAAGTGGCTAAAGAAAAATTAAAACTGGTTCAAGCTCTGCCTTCCGACGGATTTGCGATTTTAAACCATGACGATGATATTGTTTTTAGAATGAGAGATTTAAGCCGGGCCGAAGCGATGACTTACGGTTTTAATGCCGGCGCCGATGTCAGAGCTTCTGACTTTATGTATTTTATTGAAACTGGCGATAAAATTGCCGGAGGGTTTTCTTTTAAGTTGAATTATGGAAAAAATATGGTTCCTTTTCGTCTGATTAATGCCCTTGGCCGGCATCAGGTTTATGCCGTTTTGGCGGCGGCGGCAATCGGCCTTCATTTAGGCATGAATCTGGTTGAAATTTCGCAGGCTCTTGAGAAGATGGAATTTCCCAAGCAAAGGATGAAGCTTATAAGGGGAATTAAAAAATCGCTGATTATTGATGATTCATATAATGCTTCGCCTTTATCTACCCATGCCGCTTTAGACACTCTGAAGGAATTCGGCGGTAAAGTCATTGCCAAAACCGGCGCTGCAAGATTGATTGCGGTTTTGGGCGATATGCGGGAGCTTGGAGTTTTTACCGAGCGGGCTCATCGGTTGATAGGGAATCTGGCGGGAGAAAGGGCAGAATATCTTTTTACCATTGGCCCGGCCGCTAAATTCATCGCTGATTCGGCCTTTAACCAGCTTCCCAAAGAAAATATAATGAGTTTCAACGATGCCGACGAAGCTAAAGAAGCAATCCGTGCTTTTATTCGGGAAGGAGATATTATTTTAGTGAAAGGATCGCGGGCAATGGAGATGGAGAAGATAGTCGAAGTTTTGGCTATACCTTAGATTTTTTATTGATAAGCACCGTCAGTCGTGATTTTCTGCGGCTGGCGGTCCGGCTGTGGAGAAAGCTTTTAGAGGCTTTGTCAATGATTTTTTGGGCTTGAGGCAGTAATGATTTGGCTTCTTCTTTTTTCCCTTCGGCTACAAGCTTTTTTATTTTTTTCACCATATCTTTAACCGCCTCTTTTTTTTGGAGGTTTCGTTCGCGCCTTCTTAAGGACTGCCTTACGGCTTTTTTAGCTGATTTAGTTATTGGCATAACAAAAGGAAGATTAGCATAAACATACAAAACCTTCAATAATCATTTGACACAGTTTTCTTTTTCCCCTATTATTTTTTATTAAGTACATTGGAAGGGGGTGAGAACAGTGGGGGTATTTTGTTCGGAAGACATCACAAAGCTTTCATTGCCGGAGATGATGAATGTTTTATCTTCCAGAGTTCGCGATGCAATTCTGCGTCGCGAAGAGGCTCATAGTCGGGCATACCGGGAGAAATTGAAAGAGGTTCTACTCCAGGTTTACGCCAGGCTCGGGCTTCTTCGAGCCGAGATCGAAGCCGATCTTGACATCAACCCTAGAGTGAATTAACATCCATTTCTTCGGAGGCTTTTGATGTCACTAGTCCCCAAAGACTCCCGGGAGCCAGAGCAAGCGCGGCCAACACGCTCGCAAAGTGCTTCCGGGGGTTTGTCATTTATGCTCTCTTTTTAATTTTAAAATCTGTTCTCTTATCATCAGAGCTGTTTCAAAATCAAGTTGTTTAACCGCTTTGGCCATGGTTTTTTCGAGTCCCTTGATTGTTTCATCAAGGCCATACCAAGCCGTCGAACCGGACTTATCCGACCAATCGGTTCGATGGGTCTTTGATGGCAGATCAAAGTCTTTTATCGCTTTTTTGATTGATCGAGGAATAATGTCGTTTTTCTTATTATAATTTTCCTGGATTTTTCTTCGGCGAAGAGTTTCTGAGATCGCTTCTTTCATTGAGCGGGTGGTTTTGTCGGCGTATAAAATAATGTGGCCGTTTAGGTGTCTGGCCGCCCGGCCCATAGTCTGGATTAAAGTAGTGGCGTTTCTCAAGAATCCTTCTTTGTCGGCATCGAAAATGGCTATTAAAGAAACTTCCGGCAGATCAAGCCCCTCTCTTAAAAGATTGACTCCGACGATCGCGTCGTATTGGCCGGTTCTCAAACCTTTGATAATTTCAAGACGGTCAAACGTTTTGATTTCGGAGTGGATATAATTGACTTTAATTCCTTTGTCGGCCAGATATTCGGCCATGTCCTCGGCCATCCTTTTGGTTAAAGTAGTGACTAAAACCCTTTCGTCTCCGGCGATTCTTTTTTTAATTTCCTTGATTAAATGTTTAACCTGGTTTTCAGTTTTTCTGATTTCAATGGTCGGATCCAAAAGCCCGGTCGGCCGTAAGAACTGCTCCACTAGCCCCTGACGCCCGGATTTTTTAAGTTCATGTTTGGCTGGCGTAGCTGAAACATAAACCACCTGGTTGATTCTTTTTTCAAATTCTTCAAAGTGAAGCGGCCGGTTATCCAAAGCCGACGGCAGGCGAAAACCGTATTCAACCAGAGTTTCCTTTCTGGATTTATCGCCTCTAAACATTCCTTTAAGCTGGGAGATGGTGATGTGGGATTCATCAATTATGGTCAAGAAATCGCCTTTAGTTTGGAAGAAATTGAGCAAAGTGAAAGGCGGCTGACCGGGTTTTCTGAAATCCAGGTGGCGCGAGTAATTTTCAACCCCATGGCAGTAGCCGGTTTCCTTGATTAAACGTAGATCATAAAGAGTTTTCTGAGTTAGGCGGCGGGCTTCAAGTATTTTTCCTTGTTTTTTAAGCTCGTTAGTTCTTTGGTTTAGTTCGGCTTTTATATTTTCAAGAGCGATTTCAATTCTTGAATCGGGAGCAATCCAGTATTTAGCCGGAAAAATTTTTGTTTCCAGAATTCTTTGGTAGTTCGGTTTTTGAAATTCAATCTCGTCGGGATGGTTCACTCCGGCTTCGTAAATTCTAAAGACTTTGTTTCCCCTAAAAACAATTTTATTAAGCCGGCCGCCGTCAGCAGAAAAAACTTCAACTTCGTCTTTGGTGTTTCTAAACCCGCTTCTTTTAAGTTCATAATCTTTGCCGTATTGAAGCCGGATCAGATTTTTAGCCAGTTCAGGCAGGTTTATTTTCTGGCCTTCAAAAATTTCCAAACTTAATTTTTTATAGTCTTCCGGAGAACCTAAATTATAGATGCAGGAAACAGAGGCAACAATAATGACGTCATCTCGGCTTAAGAGCGCTTGAGTGGCGCCGTGCCTCAAGCGGTCTATTTCTTGGTTTATTTTAACGTCTTTTTCAATGTAAGTGTTGCTAGCGGGAAGATAGGCCTCGGGCTGATAGTAGTCGTAGTAGCTTACAAAATAGTGGACCGAGTTTTCGGGAAAAAAGTCCTTGAGTTCCTGATAAAGCTGGGCGGCCAGAGTTTTATTGTGAGAAATCACCAAAGCCGGTTTTTTCAATTCGGCGATGACATTGGCTATAGTAAAAGTTTTTCCGCTGCCGGTTACGCCGAGCAGGGTCATATCTTTTTGGCCGTTTTTAAGTCCGCTTGTCAGTTTATTTATTGCTTGAGGCTGATCACCGGTGGGTTGGTAAGTTGAATGAAGTTTGAACATAGTTTAAGCTGAATATTGATGATATCTTTTCTAAGAGGCAAAATTATTGAACTCGGCAAAAACCACATGGTTCTTGACGTTCAGGGAGTCGGTTACCGGCTCCATATGCCAGTTAAAGCGTTAAATAGTTTAGCAAAAATAATGAGTGAGGTCAAGGTTTACACCCAGATGCATTTTAACCAGCGTGAAGGTGCATCCGAACTTTACGGCTTCATTAAAAAAGACGATCTGGAAGCTTTTAATCTTTTGACTTCAATTTCCGGAATAGGCCCGAAAAATGCGATGCATATATTATCATCAATGGAAATAGGGGAGTTGGCCGCCGCGGTTTCAAATGAAGATGACGACTATTTGAGAAAAATTTCCGGGCTCGGCCCCAAAACCGCCAAAAGACTGATAGTTGAGCTTAAAGACAAAATAGACAAAACTGTCTTCGCCCAATTCGCCAAAGTTGATTTAGGTCAGGAAAGTGAAGCCATGGATGCTTTGATTTCTTTAGGCTACTCCAAGAACTTGACTATCGAAGCTTTAAGGAAAATTTCAAAGAAGAATATCAGTGTGGAATCAAAGGTGAAAGAAGCCCTTAAAATTTTAAGCAGATCCTGAAATGTTCCGGGAATTTTTTCTTTTGGAAAAAACTTTAAGCCTTGGTCGTAGTGTAATCCCCCGGCCAGTTTTTGATTTTTTCCAGCCCTGGTATCACGGAATACTGGCTTTGTCAGGCGCGGTTATTTTTAGTTGGCCGAGCCGGAAGATAAAAGTCATCGGCGTTACCGGAACCAAAGGCAAGTCAACTACGGTTTTTTTAATCGCCAGGTTTTTGGAAGAAGCCGGCTATAAAACAGCAGCCATCGGTTCTTTGGGATATAAAATAGGGGATAGGGAATGGCCTAATAATTTGAAAATGACCATGCCGGGCCGGTGGAAAATCCAGAAATTTTTGGCCCAAGCGGTTAAAGAGAATTGCCGGTTCGCGGTTTTAGAAGTGACTTCAGAAGGGATAAAGCAGAAAAGGCATCTGGGCTTGAAATTTGATGCCGCAGTTTTCACTAATCTGGAAAAAGAGCATATTGAGAGCCACGGATCGTTTGAAAAATACTATCTGGCCAAACAGGAACTTTTCAAGAGGACGAAGAAGAATCATGTCTTGAACGCCGATTCGCCGTATGTTGATTTGTTTTCAAAATTTAAGGCCGAGAATAAAGTTTTTTACGGTTTAAAGGATTATAATTTTGAAAGCAGTCTTCAGGGCGATTTTAATAAATATAATATTCTAGCCGCGGCCGAGACGGTTAAAAATTACGGAGTCAGCCCGGAAATAATCCAAAAATCCTTAGATAAGATAAAAACGATTCCGGGAAGGATGGAATTTATAGAAACTGGCCGGGATTTTAAAGTCGTGGTTGATTACGCTCATACGCCGGGATCTTTGGAAGCGGTGTATCAGACGTTAAAAGAAAGTTTAAAGTTTAAAAGTTCAAAGTTAATTTGTGTTCTTGGAGCGGCCGGAGGAGGAAGAGACAGATGGAAAAGACCTATTTTCGGCCGTCTGGCCGAAAATTACTGCGACCGGATAATCCTTGCCGATGAAGACCCATACGACGAAAACCCGGAAGAGATTATCAAAGAAATTAAATCGGGGATTACGAATTATGAATTAGGGAGTTTTTATAAAATTCTTGATCGGAAAAAAGCGATAGAAAAAGCGATTGCTTTGGCTGATAAAAATGATATAATAGTGATAACTGGAAAAGGTTCGGAGAATTCCATGGCCGTTGCCGGAGGCAAAAAAATTCCGTGGTCTGACAAGGACGTTGTTTTAAATTTGTTAAAAGAATTATGATTACCCGGTCTAAAAAATTTGAAGTTTTGGAACGAGGCGTTGATTTGAAGTTTAAAGTTTTTGGTTCTTCACCGAAAGAACTTTTTAAAAACGCCCTTTATGTTTTGGGATATACTCAAAAACCGAAGATAGTGGAGCAGTCGGCGGTCGGGGCGATTATCGGAAGGTTGAGAGGCAGAAGAATATCCGAAGATTTTTTGATTGAGTCAATGGATTACAATACTCTTTTAGTTGATTTTTTAGGCGATGTTTTATCCCGTTCTGATTCTCAAAACGCCGTTTTTTTTGATGTAAAGTTCACGGCTTTTTCAGAGAATAAGATTGAAGGCCGGATTTACGGAGTTAAAGTAGATGATTTTTCAAAAAATGTAAAAGCGGTGGCTTATCATGAAATCGACGTAAAGGAAGTTGAGCCGGGAAAGTGGGAGAGCTTAATGGTTCTTGATATTTAAATCAAGTTTCGCAATACTTAGTTAAACTTTATGGATTCAGAAAAAAATCAGCAGCTTTTTTGGTTTTTAACCGTTTTGATTCTGTCTTTATTCGCCGGAGCGGTTTTCTTTTTTAGCAGGGATCTGCCGAAAAATCAGCAGGCTAATTTTAACGGGCCGAAATTTTCAAGCCGCGTCTACACTGTTTTTTACACCAGCGGCGTTTTTAGCCCGACCAATCTTCAGATTAACGTCGGCGACACGGTCAGATTTTTGAATGATAGCATTTTAGCCATCAGAGTTGTTTCTGATCCGCATCCGGCTCATGATGATCTGCCCGGCTTTGACAGCATCTCCGATATTCCGGCTCAAGGGGTTTTTTCTTTCACTTTTACCAAGCGGGGCATTTTTGATTATCACAACGAAAAGAGAATCGAACAAAAAGGCACGATTATCGTGAAGTAAAAAATGGACGAAAGCCTGTATCGGCTATACCCCGAGCTAAAACTTCCACACCCAGATTGAGTTCCCGATCACGGCTACGGGTTTAAAGCCGTCAAGCCACGCGTAACTGGTTTCGGGATTTTGGCGGCTGTTCATATAAAAAGTTCCTGAAACGGCTAAATATCCGCCGCCGGTTTGGTTTATAAAATCCTGCGCGTTTTTATATTGTCCGGCCGTGAGCCATTGAAATTTTGGCCCTAAATAATAAACTGGATCAGACCAGCCAAAATAATCTAAATGAATCTTGTCTACATTATTTTCTTCGGCCCATTGCGAGAGCCGCTTCAAATCTTGGCCCCAATCCAAGTTTGAATCCACCACATAGCGATAGCCGCCAGAAGGCCCACCAGCAAGCTGGTTAAAGTAAGTTAAGTAATATGGCCAGACGAGGATGTTTTCGTAGACATACCAAGTAAATAAAATAGTAAGTAGTAAATAGTAAGTAGTAAATAGATTTTTTTTATTCTTTAGAAAATTTAATAAATTATTCAATTGCCCAGATACAAGAATTATCGCAAAAGGGTAGGTTGGTAAAAGATGCCTAACCCCGATATTGAGGTTGCTTTCGATACTCGTCGTCCAATAAATTATAAGCCACAAAAGCATTGCGAATTCCGTAAAATGATTGCGGATCAAATTCGTAAGATTTGAAATTTGAGGCTTGAAACTTTTTTTAAAATTAACTTGCCGCGACAAAAATATAAGAGCAATTATTACAAGTATAAACCAAGCCAGAGGTTCTTTAAGCGCGTAAACCACCGGAAAATAATATCGCCAGCCGACATTGGAAACTTCGCCTAAAAAATAAGTCGTGTTTCCGCCGCTGGATCGCTGGGTGGCCATTAAAAGACCAAGAGCGTATTGTTCCAAAGCTCTAATGGCCGGTTTATCTGCCATCCATTGGATCATTCCTTTTAGAGTCTCATTTCCGTAAGAGCCGATAAGAAATTGGGTGTCAGCCAGTTGGCGTTCCGGCGGGTAGTTGAAAGTAAATAGATAATAAACCGGCCAGACGATGAGAATGAAGCCGATAGCGAAAATACAAATAGCAAAAAGCGAATGGCGAGCGGCTGATTTTAATTTTTTATTGTCATGAGATATCCCATAAATAAAAGCTAGGATTAAAAAATAGGGGATTAGCAGGAAAGTTGAAAATTTGGTGAGCATGGCGACGCCAAAAACAATTCCGGCCAGCCATAAATTTTTTTGACTCTGACTTTCAAGATATTTTATAAAAAAATAAGTTGCGAAAATTACGCCGAAAAGAGCCGGCAGATCAGTGGTTACGAAGCGGGAATGAGCCAGGACCGTCGGCGAAAAAGAAAACAAAGCCAAAGCGGTTAAAGCGGCTAAGCGGCCGTATAATTTTTGGGTCCATTTGTAAATTAAAACCGCAGCCAGAACAAAAAAGAGAAGCATCGAAAACTTTACTGTTTTAGTGATTAAATCGGCGTTGTTATCCGATTGAAAAACCAGAGACCGGCCAAAATCCCACTGGCCGTTAATGTTTTCAAGCCAGAATCGGGTTTCAAACGCATTTTGTTTTAAATCTAGAAACAAAAGAGGCATGGCAGCTAAGGCTTTAGCCAAAGGCGGATGCTCCGGATTTAAACGGTAATCCAGTTTCTTAATATAGCTATAGCCCGAGCCGACATGAGGGATTTCGTCAACAATCAGAGAATCGTTCCAGAAGCTGGTAATTGCTAAAATTAAGCTTGTAATTATAATTCCAGCCGCAATTAGTCCTGGTCTAGTCATATTTAATCAGAGGTAAAATAACCGCGTTTTTTTCTTTAATAAATTTTTCTTCTTCGGGCAGAATATAAAACACATTTTTCTCTTTCTGTCTTTTTTTGGTGTAAGTTTGAGTGATGAACATTACGGTTTGGGCTGACATCGGGATTCCATCTACTAAAATTCCGTCAGTATTGACTACTACGTATTTCGGTACTTCTTTGGGCAGTTGATTTATTTGTTTTCCCACTTCAACAAAATCGGCCGAAAAAGCGTTTTGGACTTCCGGTCTTTTGGCCCATTGGTTGAAGTATTTGTCGTATTCAACAATGCCGATGGCGGCTAAAAGTATTATCAGGGCCGCGCCTATAATCAGCCGGCCTTCGGCTTCTTTTTTGTAAGGCGATTCAAGGGGATGAATGTCTTTTTCGCGGTACCAGTGGATTAAAGTTTCAAAAAACCACCAGGTGCCTTCAGCTGCGAAAATCATCACTACTGGCAAAACGCCGATTAAGCGGAGGGCGTGGGGGATTCCTTCGTGGGTGAGAGCTGATGGCAGAAGCATTATGGAAAACCATGAAAGAAGTAAAACATGCAAGGCAGCCGGATGGCCGTGTTCCCGCCATTTTTTGAAGCATTTAGCAAAACTTTTTAGAAGTCCGATTATGAAAAACGCGCCAACGAGCCAAAAGAGAAGAGGGGAACCAGAAAAATTATGGCGCCAGTTAAAATCGCCGGTAAAATTGAATGAAGCCAGAGTCAAACCCAAGCTTTTGAAAAATTCTTTGATCGGTTCTTCGGCTTCAAAAATTGAAACCTGTCCGCCCCGGCCGATGAAATCATTGGGATTTTGCCAGAAATAATACAGAATCGGCAGAGCCACGAAAAAAGCCACAAGGAAAAATAAAGCAAACCGCCGCAAAAACCCGTTTCTTAATTCCAAATATTGATCAAGACCGTAGTCTTTTTTGATCCGCCACCAGTAAGTCAGTAAAACTAAAACAATAATAAATGGTACGAAGCGGAAAGCGATATAGGTGTGAAATCCGAGTCCGAAAATCAGGCCGCTTAAAGCAAAATTCTTGAATTTAAAATTTCTTAATCCTCGCCACAAAAAATAAAATCCCCAAACCATTAAAAAAGGAACCATAATCGCCCGGAAGCCGATTCTTGAAAAAACAACGTGCCAGAACGAAACCGCCAAATAAAAGCTTGCGATGGAAGCGATTTGCCAGTTGAAAAGCAATCGGACTAAAAGATAAAGTCCTGATACCGTTAAGAATCCGAATGTGGCCGAAACGGTTCTTAAAACCCAAGGCTCGGCTCCGAAAAGTTTCAAGAACAAAGCCTGGATATTTATGAAAAGCCCTTCCCGGCCGTTATTTTCCGGATAAAAAACTTTGTAGTCGCCGGTTTCCAAAGCAATTAGGGCGTTGTTTCCGTTTATGGCTTCGTCCGGATAGAGCCCGGGCGGAATCAATTGGATATCCTGAAATCGAAAAACAAAAGCCACTGCCAGAATTATGATTAGAATCCATTTTTCTTTGGCGCCGGGCATGGTATATTCATTGTATAATGTTTGAAATTATATTTACAGTGATTCTGTTGATTTTTATTTTCTGGGTTTTCTTTTCCTATAACAGGATTCATGAAAAATTTTCTCGGAGCGTAAACATGGCCCTTTTTTCAATAGATGACCCGGAAGATTTTATCGACCACGCCGGCCTGCTTGAAATTTTCAGGCATCTTCATCAGGAAAAGTGGAACCGTTTTCTTTTTGGCGACCCTTATATCGCCCTTGAAAAAGTTGTCAGGCCAAGCGGTATAAGATACCACATTGCTATTCCCAAAAACTGTGAAAAGATACTGGAAGGCCGGCCCGGCCTTTCTAAAATTAATGATCCGTTTATTCCTCGGAATAAATTTTACTCGGCTGCTTACTTCAGATACCTACCTAAAAAAATAAATTTTGACAATCCGAAATTGAACGAAGACGAAGGAGCGGTCTTGCAGATTTTGGTCCGCCATCTCCATTGGATAAAAGAAAAGGCGGTTTTTGAATCAAATCTGGAAATTTTGGTCTGGGCAGATTCAAAGGAAAGGGCCAGAAAAATTTTAGGTTTAAAATCAAGCAAGCCGGCGGTTTTTGACTTTTTCCACAGAATTTTTGAGAATAGAGAGAGAGTCAGAATTTCGTTTAAAGAGCTGAAAGATGTTTTCTTGAATTGAAATTTTCAAAAAAAGATTTATTATTCAGTCTAATTACCGGTTTTTACACCGGCTTTATCGCTTGGCGGATATTCGACTTTTTACAGATTCCTTCAGTGAACGGTTTTTCTTTTGCCTGGTTAATGGTTTTTGTGCCGGTTCTTTGGGTTTTAGGGGTTAATTTAGGCTATTTTTTAGGGAGATGGTTTAATTTTTTCAATCAATTCGGTAAGTTTGCGGCCATCGGTTTTACCAACGCGGCCGTGGATTTCGGAATTTTAAATCTTCTAATATTTTACTCGGGCTCGGCCACCGGAGTTTTGTTTTCGGTTTTCAAGGGGATTTCTTTTACGATTGCGGCGGTGCACAGTTATTTTTGGAATAAATTCTGGACTTTTGAGGCGAGCAAAACCGGAGTCAGCAGTCAGGAATTTTTCAAATTTTTCAGCGTTATTTTCATCGCTACTTTAATTAATGTCGGAACAGCTTCAATCGTGGTCAATGTTATCGGTCTTCAATTCGGGTTTAGCGAAGAAGCTTGGGCCAATATCGGCGCAGTTATTGGTTCAGCCATAGCTTTAGCAGTCAGCTTTGTCGGTTTTAAAAAAGCGGTGTTTAAGAAGTAAAAAATTTAACTAGTATGGATTTAGCTTTATACCGCAAGTATCGTCCTAAAAAATTTTCCGAAGTGATCGGGCAGGAGCATGTGGTGAAGTCGCTTCAGGGCGGACTGGAGCTTGGCAAAATCGGCCATGCCTATCTTTTTATTGGGCCGCGGGGAACTGGAAAAACAACGATGGCCCGGCTTTTGGCGAAGACGTTAAACTGTGAATCAGGAATCAGAAATCAGGAATCAGGGGCAAGAGATTCAGAGCCGTGCAATAAATGCTATATTTGCAATGAATTCAACGAAGGCCGGAATCTTGATTTGACTGAAATAGACGCTGCTTCAAATCGGGGGATAGATGAAATAAGAAGCCTTAGAGAATCGGTTAGGTTCGGGCCGACTCATTCAAAATTCAAGGTTTATATAATTGACGAGGTTCATCAGCTGACCGACGCCGCTTTCAACGCATTGCTTAAAACGCTTGAAGAGCCGCCCAGCCATGTGATTTTTATTCTGGCCAGCACCGAACCGCAAAAAATTCCGGAAACAATATCCAGCCGGACTCAAGAGTTTTATTTTCGCAATCTCACCCAGAGCCAGATATTGGAAAAACTTGTTAAAGTGGCTGGAGCCGAGAAGCTGGATATTGATGATGAAGCTTTGCGGATTGTGGCCTTATCCGGACATGGTTCTTTGCGCGATGCCGAAAGTAATCTCGCGAAGCTAATAAGTTTCGGAAACAAAAAGATAACTTTGGCCGAGGCTCAAGAAGTTCTTGGTTTTATCCCATTCAAGGCCTTTTACGATTTTACCGGCCTGTTTATTTTAGGCAAACGTGAAGAGGCGGTGAATTTCATAAATAATTTATATGATCAGGGGCTAGATCTGGAAGAATTTTCAAAATTATTCATTGGCTACTTGAGGAAGCTTTTAATTTCTAACCTTAACCCGGCAACATTGGTTAGTTTTGCCGGTTATAATCAGGAAGAGGCGAGGCTGGTTTTAAGCCAGGCCAAAATTTTAACCAAAGACCAAATCGTCCGGTTGGTCAGGATTTTTATGAGAGCGAGAGATGAGATGAGAATTTCGCCGATTCAGCAGCTGCCGCTTGAATTGGCGGTGATTGAATACTTTGAAGTTTGAAGATTGATAAAATCAATAAATTAAGCTAAAATATACTAAATTTTGCCGGGTAGTGTAACTGGTAACACGTCTGCCTTTGAAGCAGAAGACTCTAGGTTCGATCCCTAGCCCGGCAGCCATCGAGGATTTGTCAAAGAGTTGGAAGTCGCCTCGCTTCGCTCGGCGATTAAATCATAAGGAGAATTGGGCTTAAAAATCAGTTGGCGATTCTGGAGAATATGGTTCGAGCCGATATTTTTAAGAAATGAAGTCATTTCAGAATAATTATCTGATTCAAGCAAAGTATTGGCTTTATTCAACGATAAAATGAACTCTTTGGCCGGTTCGAGCCAGGATAAACCCTTTTGTTCAAAATCTCTCATTTTCTCTTGAATCTCGACTTTGGAATTGAGTATTTTTTGCTTTTTGAGCGCATATTCGTCTTGCGATAATCCTTTGGCGAGATAAAGGTCTAATAAATTATCAAGTTTCGTTTCTACCTCACCTAATTCTTGTTTGAGATTTTGAACAACAGTTTCAGCTTCTTCTTTTGCCGATATTTTGTCTTTCTCTAATTCGGCCAAAACTTTCTCCATATCTTGGCTCGACAAAGAAACTTTTTGAATATAGTTTTTGACTTGTTCTGTTAGCAGTTCTTCTCTCAAATATTTTTCGGCACAAAAGCCCTTTTTCTTGGTACAACGATAGTAATGATGGCCCTTTTTAATCTCGGCAGTTATTGAGCAACCACAAAAACCGCACTTCATTAAACCTAGAAACAAAAAGCGGTTCCTAATGGTTTTCTTTCTTGGTTTGCCTTTTTCCATCATTACTTCTTGAACCTTGTCAAAAAGTTTCTTTGAAATGATTGGCTCGTGGCTTCCTTCAAAAAATTCGCCGTTCATATATATCAAACCGTAATAAAATGGTTTTTTGAGAATATACTGGATATTGCTATGGGTTAAAACTTTTCCTTTTCTACTTCTTAAACCAATTTTTTCAGCAACCTTCCCCATTTCTATAAGGTTGTAATTTCCGGTGGCGTATAGCTCAAAAAGTTTTTTGATAAGCGGTGCTCTTTCAGGATCTAAAACCATTTTATGGGTAGTCAAATCGTTTAGGTATCCCGTTGGAGCAACTCCGACCATTTCTCCCCGGCGAATTTTTTGCCTCAATCCTCTTTTTACATTCTCGGAAAGATTATCTACATAATATTTGCTTTGTCCAAAAGCTATCTGAAGCATGAATTTGCCTTGGGGTGTGGCTTCAAACCAAAATGTAGGGAATTTTAACGATTTGATAATCTCTTTATCTATAAGGTAGATAATCTTTCCTCCGTCTATTGAATTACGAGCCAATCTATCAGGATGCCAAGAGAGTATTCCATCTGCTTTTCCTGATTCCAAAAATGACAACATTTCGGCGAACGAAGTTCGCCCAGGTTCTTTGGCAGTTTTTGCCTCTTGAAAAGAGGCGACAATTTCAAGTTTTTCTTTGGTGGCAAATTCTTTTAGCTCAACAAGTTGAGCTTCAATACTTAGCACCTGTCTGTCATCTTCTTCACTGCTTTTCCTCGCATATATTACATATTTGTTTGTATTCATATATTTTTATTAAAATTTTCTTTTACTTCCGACTTCAGAATCGCCAACTGATTTTTAAGCCCAATTCTCCTTATGATTTAATCGCCGAGCGAAGCGAGGCGACTTCCAACTCTTTGACAAATCCTCGATGGCTGAGTATCTTGAAGATAGTCCGAACCCATTTCGCCGCCTTCGGCGGCGGTGGCCAGAAATCTGAAAAATTGATTGGAAAAAATGAAGCGCAATTCTGAATCAAAAAATTGCCAAAGAACCTGTTAAAAATATCGGCTCGAACCATATTTTGTAGAAGCAGAAAAGAAAAATTTTATGGAGACAAGTAATCAACCAGTTAAAAAAGCTTATGCAATTTACCATGTTGGCTTGAAAGTTCTTCTCAAAAAAGGAGACGATTTTTTGTTTTTGACTGACTCCGTTGGCAAACATTTTGATCTGCCCGGAGGTCGCATAGATGATATTGAACACACTACTCCGCTTACCGAGGTTATTGTGCGAGAAGTTGGCGAGGAGCTTGGAGAAAGTATAAAGTATAAACTCGGTAAACCGGTGTTCCAGTTCCGTAGACATTTTGAAAGCAAGGGTTTGCACATTTTTCTTACTGTCTACGAAGCAGAGTATTTGTCCGGCGAAATTAAATTGTCTGCCGAACATAGCAACTTTCAGTGGATAAATCCCAGAAAAGTTGATTTGGAAGAGAAAGATTTTTTTCATAAAGAAGAATACCTTGCTTTCAAAAAGTATTTTGAGAATTTGATTTGATTGAATGGGTTTTGGGGAAAGAAAAACTTTCATAAGGATTTAAGAGTGAAAAATGGCCTAAAATAGGGTTTTTTTGTTGGTTTTTGGGTTGGCTTGACAAATCATATAGATTTGCTATAATATAAACATGATGCCATTCCGGCATTATAGGCCCTAGTGAGCCTTTTCCAAAAGGAGAATCACGATGGACAACAGTACCTTTTATGCGAAGATTGCGGAACTCGACAAGGCCTGCGACGGCGTTATGACTCTAGCCCGCAAGCATACTGCGGACAGAAAGACAGAAACCGTCGGCGGTTGGTGGCGACCCTTCGAGTTCAAGAGCGACCTTAACTGCTTCATTTGCGTCTTCGGTAAACCTGCCGATGACCCTGCTAAGAGCAATCCGTTCTGGAACGAGCTCTGGCAGTACGTGGAGCAGTACGGCGTCGACGTGCCTGCCTTCCGTAGCCGCCTCGTTTCCGAGCTGGTGTACGGTTGCGACACGGGTCTGATCGGAAAGGCCAGATTCCTGAGGACCGTCCGCGAGTTCCTCTGGGACGCCATCCACCGAACAGCCTAGCCCGCAACTTCGCCTGCCAACACGAGCCAGTTAGCAATGACTGGCTCTCCCACCAAAGTTTTTTACGAGTTAGAAATTTTTGGTGGGACAATCAAGTTCCACTGGCCCTAGCGAGCCAATTTCCGAAAGGAGAATCGCGATGAAAAAGGTGAGCATGTTCTTTTCAAGATCGGTGATGGACGCCGTGCGGAGCGAGCCAAGGCTGGCGATTCAGTTCGCCAATGCTACGGATCTGCTTCAGCGGGTCGTGGCCTATCTTGGCACCGGCCGGGATTGCGAGTTCGAACGGATTTTCCACTTCTGGTCGCCGTTCGGAAAGACTGACCCTTCGATTCGTGCCGAGTTCAAGGAACTTCTCGAAAAAGGTTTCTCGGGGGCTCACAGGATTGAAGCGTACTTCCGATTCTTCCCGGGTGCGGAAATGGGCTTCACCCTATCATCCTATCTTCGGGGTGAAAAAGAGGCTCATGACCGCTTCGACTTCCAACTCGGATAAGTCGTCGCCCGCCTGACTCGTGGGGTTGTAGCAATGCAACCCCTTTTCTTTTTCATAAATTCAAAGAACAAAGAATTTGCCGCCAAGACTGAAATTCGTTAGAATTTCAGTAAATCCGAATCTGCCAAAGAAAAACTTGAAATTGTCTGATTCAGAATTGCGATTCACTTTTTCCAGTCAATCTTTCAGAGTTTTGGCCACCGCCGCCGAAGGCGGCGAAATGGGTTCGGACTATCTTCAAGATACACAGCAGCCTTGTGAGAGTGACCGAGACGGCTAAAATGCTTGGTACGTCACAAAGTAACTATTCAGTCCAGGCATACCTGCTGCGCGCAGTATTCAGAACAAATATATTGCTCAACTTTTCGGATAAATGGCGATCAGCTGTCTAATAATTAGATCATCCCAAGAACTAATATATTTACTTTTGAAATCGAACCAAACTTTCATAAAATCATCGCGGTTGATTTTTCGCAGTTCTCCTATCTCCGGGTCTTGCATATATATATTCTCATTATCAAGGCCGACCACGACGGATAGATGGCCGTCTGGAACTTCAGCGATGTCGTAATCGATTCTACCCCGGGTAAACCAGTTCACAATGACCGGCGCCTTTTTATCAAGCCATTTCTGTATGTCCTCGAACGTGCTGTTGTTATTGATTTCAACGTTAAAGCCGAGGATCTCAGCCGCTCTCTTAATACCGGAATCATCAGTGCCAAGGTTGGGATCGGTACCGCATAATTTTGCGAGTCCCGCTTCGCTTTTTTCAACTCCGTAATACGCAAGGACCATTTTCAAACTCGCCGGACCGCACATACCGGCGTGGAGAGTTTCTTGGAAAGGTTGTATTGAAAGAAAAGAGGGCATAGTTTTTTTATTGCCAATGCCCTCATTATACTGTCTTCCGTCCGAAAATCAATCTCATCGGATTTTCTTGACAGAATACCATAAAATTATTATTCTGGGAAAACTATCGCTACATCGCTTGACGGCAACGAGCGGGCCAATAACGCGATTTGCATCACCAAAGGCGGGAAGGGAACCTTTCGCCAGATCACAGAAAAGTTTGACCTTCTTGCCGAGGTCGACTACCCGCTCGACGGATTCAGTGTCACCGTAACAGCAGGGAACTATCACTTGATTGATATCGATGTCGTTGATCTGGCTGCTGAAAGAGGTATGACCAATCTCGCGTTCGATTACGACCTCATCGGATTGGTCAACGTGCCTGTTGCAGAGCGAGTGGGAAAACTCATATATCTGAAGAGGTACGCGAACTCGCACGGAGTTGACTTCTTCGGCACATGGGATACTCCTTTCCGCAACC
>JBBTQD010000009.1:0-3392 GCA_038065855.1 Patescibacteria group bacterium | reverse complement strand
CGACCGGATTTGAACCGGCGATCTCCTCCGTGACAGGGAGGCGTGTTAACCGGGCTACACCACGTCCGCATTTATTTTCAAAGCAAATACCGGTAAAAGGAATCGAACCTTTATGCGTAGCTTATGAAACTACTGCTTTACCATTAAGCTATACCGGCAGATTAAAATGGCTTCGCCAGCGCTCTATCCTGGGAAATGTAGTAAAATTTAATTCACTTACCCGCTCATTAAATTTTACTACACAAACTAAAGTTTGTTACATTTCCCGTCAAAGTGCCAAATCAAGGCTTTTTGACCCACTTCGTTACCCTAACAATAAACAAAATATTAACTTAATCGAGTTTGATTTTCAAGTTTATCTATTATAGAATATATTTATCGCGGGGTGGAGCGGTAGTAGCTCGCCTGGCTCAGTCCTTAGAGAGTCCCAACTCTCTAAGGCGCTCGTTAAAAATACGAATCAACTTAATATTAGATGCCGCAATTCGGATGATCCCATATGGATACTTTCTGGTACCGCCATGGTCCTTCTTTATGTAAGGTTTAGTAAATCTACCTGCTGGAATTTTCGTAATTCTTGACCAGTAGTTAATACAATCTTTATACGGGAGGGTATCATGACAATGGATTACTGCTTTAATTTTTTCTTCATGGAAATTACAAATTTTTCGTAAAAATTCAAGATATTTCTTGATAATTGTTGGGTTCCCATTAGAAAGAGAAAGTTGGGTCCTATCTCCTTCTGTAGTCCAGAGAGTAAGTCCAATCAATTCTAATTCCTGATTACCTTTAGGATAATAATGAAAGGGGTCACCATTGGGGTTCCTGAATTTATAAATAGAATTGCTACGAGTTAGAGATCTATTAGGCATACTGGTATTATACCATGAGTTCGTATTTTGAGCGATTGGGCGTCTTGGTTGGCAACAGCCAAGAAGATTATCTGTCAAAATCGGGGGAGCCTGAAATGGTAATCCCGAGCCAAGTCCCGAGTTTAATCGAGGGAAAGGTGTAGAGACTAGCTGGCAGATCCGCCTCTGGCGGAAAGGTATAGTCCAGACCACAAATTCGCTTAGCGAAGCGATGAAAATCGTAGATGGTAAGCATAACCAGGAGGTCGCGGGTGCAACTCCCGCCCCCGCAACAAGAGAAAATCAAGGCTGTCCTTTATGGACAGTTTTTGATTTTATCTATTCGGTCGGGAGTTGCAGGGCGTGAAGAAAATTGCGATTGAACAGTGAGTAATTTTTAGCCCCGGGTTCGCAAGAAAGCGAACAAATCCCGCCCCCGCAATTCGTTTGACAATACCACATTTATGCAGTATTGTTTTGTTCCAAACTGAAACTTAACAACTGGAGGTGTTGAATGGCCCGACACATCGTGATTGTATCCGGCTACGGGTGCCATTTGACACCCGAATTAAAAGAATACCTTGACCGTGTCATACGGTTCTGCAACGAACATCAACCGGATTGCCTGATTTTCTGCGGAGGTTTCACTAATCGCAAAACCGCTCCCGATATTTCGGAAGCTAAGTTGATGAAAGAGTATGTCGTCCCTTCATTAAAATACAAACTGGAATTCGTATTTAATGAGGACGATTCTTACACGACATTCTATAACATCAAAAACGCCACTCGGATAATGCGAGCTGACAGACTCCTGCAAGAGACCACAAAACTGACAACTTTCTGTGAGACAACCAGGGGGCTGAAATTGGATGTACTCGCTCGGCGCTTCTTTGGTCGCAGGGCGACAATTGAAACAGTGAGCTGGGAAACAGCATCGCCCTCTAAGCAAGTCGCTTCTATCTTTTACAACTGGGTGGCAACGATTTTCAGCCCGCTAGCTTATTTCCCCAGCACCATCCGATCGATGCTTTCGAACATTCGTTAATCCCGTCAAAATCCAGCATCCTCTGCTGGTATGACTCACTAATCGTGGGCCTTCGCTTTTAATACTGTCAATCGTTGGATTAAGGGCTCGTTAAGTAGCGTGAAAGCGTGAACGGCGAGCCTGATTTTTTACCACCCTCTAACAAATCCAAACTTTAAATAATCCGAATATTGTAAGATACTGGTTCTGAAGTCTTCCATCCCCCGCAAAATTTACAAGTAAATTTTGCGAGGCTCGTCCGTCTCGCCCGAAGGGCGGACGAGACGGCCCGCAACTAGAAAAGGTAGACTGTTTATTTAACTCGCAGATACTATTCCAATAGTTTCTTTTGCTTGAACTACAAATCTTTCCCCCTCTCGATCTAAAATCTTTTTAGTAAGATTAACTATGAGATTAAAATCGGGCCCGTATTTTTTGCCGGCTTCATCTAAAATTATCATTTCATTCAGCAATCCCCTAGTTTCTTCGCTCAATTTCTTCCTTAAATTAGTAGTAATAGCAAAATCAATTTTTCTAAAACAATTACAGCCAAATTTGGCCATATCTTTTTTCTTTAAAGACAAGACAACATCAATAGCTAAGGTAGCAATTTCTCTCTCAATTAAATTTATTTGCTCAGCCTCTTTTATCAAATCTAAAATTTCTTGAGTGCGTGCTTCTATGATTTTGTTGATAATTTTCTTCATATTTTAATTAATTTTGGATTTAGTATATGTTTATGGATTATTTTCCCTGATTTTATTACAACATGCCAAGCTTCTTGGGTTATATTATTAAGCTTAAATCTTAATACTTGGGAAATCCCGCCATCGATGCCTACAAAATCTCTCCTTTCTATTTCGACTATATATTTACCAAATTTCTTAGTAATATATTTTTGGACTACTCTTCCTGCACGATATGCCTTAGGTGAAGTTTTTAAAATATAAGCAATGATCTGAGAAGCTATTTTAAAAGGAATAGGCATAAACTCTTTATTATTTTATATTCTCTTATTTAAATAAGCAATACCTTGTGTATCCAGAAAAAAATTATTTCATAAAACAACCAACATCTCAATGTATTACCGATGTACTCATCCAGTACACACAGAAAAAACTGACCTCCAAGAAGACAGCTTGAGCTAAGCCCGAGAGAGAGAGCCCACACATTCCGTGCCATCTCCCGGGCTCTTTCATTTTTAATAACTCAGAGCAAACTGATAAATACTTTTTATATCCAACACAATCCGGTTCCAATTCAGTCCCCGCCCTTCTGAGGGCGAGGTTTGTCAAAGACGACTGCCTCTGCAACAAAGTGTGTTTTGCCTCCGTCAAAAACGCGAGAAAGCTCGAAGACATGCGACAAACGGGCAGTGCCAAAAGAGTTTATCTTTCAGCGATAAATATCTTTGCGATGTTCTACTCGCAGTATCTGTATGACGTTAATAGATAAAAACTGAAAAAGTACGCGCCATTCTTGAGTAATTCTAAAAGACCAAAAACCGGTCATATCGC
>JBBTQD010000008.1:0-41357 GCA_038065855.1 Patescibacteria group bacterium | reverse complement strand
TCAATTCAGCCTTGACGGCCATGGAGATGAAAGGAATAATCAAGAATCTTGGAAGTGGACAATATGCTTTAGAAGAAAAATATTTGTCTTCAATAGAGGACGAAGAAACATAATGATTAGTCTTATAATAGTAGAGAGTCCGGCGAAGGCACGGACAATATCTAAATTCTTAGGCCGCGAATATTCGGTTCAGTCTTCTTTCGGCCATGTCCGGGATCTGCCCAGAACCGTTCTCGGAGTGGATGTTGAAAATAATTTTGAGCCGAAATACGTGATTCCGCCAAAAGCCAAAAAAACCATTGCCGGTCTAAAAAAATTTATTCCTAAATCCGAAAAAATCATAATGGCAACAGACGGAGACAGAGAAGGAGAGGCGATTTCATGGCATTTAGTTGAAGCTCTCGGTTTGAATAAAAATAAAAAAATACTTGGAAGAATAGTTTTCCACGAAATTACCAAACAGGCAATTGAAGAAGCCTTAAAAAATCCCCGCGATATAGATATGAATTTAGTCAATGCCCAGCAGGCCAGGCGAGTCTTGGATCGTCTTGTCGGTTATAAATTGTCGCCGTTTTTATGGAAAAAGATAGCCCGGGGCCTCTCGGCCGGCCGGGTCCAGTCAGTAGCTTTACGTTTAATCGTTGAACGGGAAAAGGAGATTGAGAGTTTTAAGCCGGAAGAGTACTGGACGATTTTCGCTTCGCTTCTCAAAATCAAAAATGACCAAAATAAATTTGAGGCTTTATTAACCAAGATAAACGGCGAGGCGGTTCCAAAACCGGGCATAAAAACAAAAACCGAAGCCGACAAAATTTTAAAAGATTTGGAAGGCGCGGATTACATAGTTTCAAAAGTTGAAAGAAAAGAAACTAAAAAAAATCCGCCATCGCCCTTTATCACTAGCACCCTCCAGCAGGAATCTTTCAAAAAATTAAGATTTTCTTCCAAACAGACAATGATGCTGGCCCAGCAGCTTTACGAAAACGGTTATATTACTTATATGCGAACCGACTCGACTAATATTTCCGATCAGGCTCTTTGGGCCGTAAAAGACTCAATTATAAGTCTTTTCGGTGAAGGGTACTACGCCGGTTTCCCGAGAAAATATAAAACTAAGTCCCGTTTGGCTCAAGAAGCTCATGAGGCCATTAGGCCGACCGAGCCGGCCCGGACTCCCGAAAGTATCAGAAGCCACCTCACGCCCCAGCAATTCAAGCTTTATGATTTAATCTGGCGGCGCTTTTTGGCCACCCAAATGAAAGAAGCGGTTTTTGACACGATGAGCGTAGAGATTTTAGCGGATAAATATACTTTCGGCGCAAACGGGCAAACATTGAAGTTTGATGGTTTTCTTAGGGTATATCCGATGAAATTCGGCGAATTGGATTTGCCCGATTTAGAAGAAAACGAGAAATTGAAACTTTTGGGATTAAAGCCGGACCAGCATTTTACCAAACCGCCGCCAAGATACAACGAGGCTTCTTTGGTAAAAACTTTGGAGAAATACGGCATCGGTCGGCCTTCAACCTATGCCCCGATTATTTCAACTATTCAGGACCGGAATTATGTCCAGAAAGACCGAATAAGATTTTTTCATCCGACCGAAATAGGCAGAATGGTTAATGATCTTTTGGTTGAACATTTTCCGGATGTGGTTGATATTAAATTTACGAGCAATATGGAGCGGGAATTAGACGATATCGCCGAAGGCAAAGAAGAGTGGGTGGAAGTGATCAAGAAATTTTACGGGCCGTTTTCGGCTAATCTTGAAAAAAAATATAAAGAAGTGGGCGATAAAACGGTTGAGGGAACCGACGAAGTCTGCGAGAAATGCGGGGGCAAGATGGTTATCCGGATGGGCCGATTCGGAAAATTTCTGGCCTGCTCCAATTTCCCGAAGTGCAAGAATACAAAAAACTTACCCAATTCCGAAAGTTAATTTAATCTGCTATTATTCTAAAAATGGCTGATGAGACAATCCTAAAAGTTGAAAATCTGAATGTTGAGTTTGACGGCAATAAAATCATTCAAGATTTAAGTTTTGAAATTGATAAAGGCGGGATCGTGGCAGTTATTGGTCCGAACGGGGCGGGGAAGACGGTTTTGTTCCGGGCGCTTTTGGGCTTGATTCCTTATGCCGGGAAAATAAACTGGCGAAACGACGTCAAAGTCGGTTATGTGCCCCAAAGATTCATTGTTGAACGGGATTTGCCTTTAAGCGTCAAAGAGTTTTTAAGTTATAAAAAAGGCGAGAAACAAATGGCCGAGGTTTTGAAATGGGTCGATCTCCACGCTCATTTATTAAATGTTCCGCTCGGCGTTTTATCCGGCGGAGAACTTCAAAAAGTTCTGATTGCTTTTGCTCTTTTAGGCAACCCCGAGATTCTTCTTTTTGACGAACCGACCACCGGCATTGATATCGGCGGAGAGGAGACAATTTATAACCTGCTTCGTAAGTTAAAAAATGAGCACGACTTGACCATTATTTTCATTTCCCACGATATTCATGTGGTTTATCAATATGCCGGCAATGTTTTGTGCTTAAATAAGAAAAAAATATGCTTCGGCCCGCCCCATAAGGCCTTAAGCGCCGAGGAGCTGAAAAAACTTTATGGAACCGAAGTCGGAATTTATCCTCATACACATATATGATTGACCAGAATTTATTATTTTCACTCATTGCGGCGGCCGCGGTTGGAGCCGCGGCCGGGTATCTGGGTTCAATCATGGTTTTGCGGCGCCTGGCTTTGGCCGGCGACGTCTTAAGCCATGTTGCTTTGCCCGGGATCGGCATCGCTCTGATTTACAACTTAAATCCGTTTTTCTTAGCTTTTGTTTTTTTATTCGCCGCCTCGTGGCTGATTTGGCTTCTTGAAAAAAGGACTCGGCTTCCAACCGAAGCTTTAATCGGGATTCTTTTCGTTGCTTCTTTGGCGGTCGGGGTAATGATGATTCCGGATTTGGAAGAACTCGGCGAAGCCCTTTTTGGCGATATCTCGAATATTGATTTCTTTGATGTTTCTCTAGCGGTTTTACTTTCGGCTTTGGTGTTTATCGTCGGCGCCAAAATTTACAAAGGCTTGATTCTCGGAACGATTTCCGAAGATTTGGCCGTGGCCAGCGGCGTAAAGTTAAGAAAAATAAATCTGCTTTTTTTGACTCTGGTGGCAACAGTCGTGGCTTTGGGCGTGAAAGTGGTCGGGACGCTATTGATGGGTGCTTTGATTATAGTTTCGGCCACGGCCGCCAAAAACTTGAGCCGGAGCATTAATAAATATGTCGCTTTAAGCGCGATTTTTGGTTTAATAATCGCGCCGTCAGGCCTTATAATTAGTCGGGCTTATGAATTGCCGCCAGGCCCGATGATAATTCTGGTCGGCATCGGGATATTTTTAATAAGCCTGCTCAGTAAAAAGTAAATCAAATATTAAAAATTAAAATGCAAAATGACAAATCAAAATTTAAAGCAGTAAATTGGTTTCTGGATGAACTTGATGAAATTGCTAAGATTTTTGGTTCAAGTATTTTAACTTTGAAAGGCAGAAGATAATTTTTATTTTTAATCTGTAATTTTGATATTTTAATTTTGATATGATTATTTTATCCGCTTCCAGTTTGGCTTTATTCAATGATTGCCCGCGCTGTTTTTACTTGCAGGTGAAAGAGGGGATTCGCCGGCCTCAGGGCCTTCCGATGCCTCTTTACACCAAGATGGATCTTTTAATCAAGGACTATTTTGACGGATTCAGGGCAAATGGCCAATTGCCGCCCCAGCTGGAGGGCTTAGTTGAAGGGAAGCTTTTGGATAATCAGGAGCTTTTGAAAAAATGGAGGAATTGGCGGACCGGTTTGTCTTTTTACGATAAAAATGCCGGGGCAAAAATCGTCAGCGCTCTCGACGACTGCCTAATTTCGGAAGATAACCACTTTATCCCGCTTGATTATAAATCCAAAGGCGACATCAAAGAAGATTCCCATATTTTTCATCAAAACCAGCTCAATATCTACACCTGGCTTTTGGATGAAAATGGCTATCCGGCCAAAGATATCGGCTATCTTGTTTTTTTCGCTCCGATTAAAGTAAAGAGCAATAGTACTATTGAATTTAATGTTGTTCCCAAAAGAATTGACACTTCAAAAGACAGCGCCAAAGAGTTTTTTTATCGGGCGGTCAATTTGCTTAACGGGTCCTTGCCGGAAAAGCACGGGAACTGCGATTATTGCCGTTGGATTGACGACATTCACGACATCCTCTAAAATTTATTATCTAACTTATGCTTTGCGATATCTGCAGGAAAAATAATTCAACTCGCCGGATTGTTAAGGTAGTCAACGGCCGAAGTTCGGTGATGAATGTTTGCGATGAATGCGCTCAAAAAGGGGTGAGTTTTGGTTTTGGCGGTGGAGGTTCTGACAGGCGCGGCAATATTCCAAAAAAGAAAACCGGCCGCGACCCTTTTGGCTTTGGCAGCATCTTCGGCGATGATCTTTTCGGTGATTTATTCGGCGATATTTTTGAGGCCGAGCCGAGAGTTCAGGAAAGAGTGGACGTCCAGGATTATATTTCCGAATCAGCAAAAGAAGTTTTGAATCAAGCGGTCCAGTACGCCAAAAATTCAGGTAGCTCCGAGATCGATACCGAGCATTTGCTTTTGGCTTTGATAAACGACCACATCATCAAGAAGATTTTAAATAA
This sequence comes from Patescibacteria group bacterium, assembly GCA_038065855.1. Taxonomy (GTDB): domain Bacteria; phylum Patescibacteriota; class Minisyncoccia; order 2-02-FULL-40-12; family 2-02-FULL-40-12; genus JBBTQD01. Next base: position 36,661 of record JBBTQD010000008.1, on the reverse strand, counting down.
TTTAAAAGTTTCGGAAACGGAAATAAGATCAATTTTGGAAAAAAGTATTGAAGTCGGCAAAGCCGATGAAGAGCCGGAATTTTCTCCGCGGATGAAAAGAATTTTGGATTTGGCTCTGCCCGAAGCCCAAAATTTGCGCCACGGCTATATCGGGCCAGAACATTTGTTTTTGGCTTTAATGGCTGAAGGCGAGGGACTTGGCGCGAGAATTTTGAAGAAGCAGAAGCTTGATTACGAAAAAATAAAGAACGCAGCGGCGAAAACGGTCGGCCGGGGAGCGAAAGAAGGATTTATTCCGACGATGCAGACCCCGGCTTTGGATCAGTTTTCCCGTGACCTGACTCAAATAGCTCGAGCTGGGAAGCTCGATCCGGTCATCGGCCGACATAAGGAAATTGAAACGACAATTGAAATATTAGCGAGGCGTACCAAGAATAATCCTGTTTTAATCGGCGAACCGGGAGTGGGAAAAACGGCGATTATTGAAGGTTTGGCCCAGAGGATTGTTTCCGGGAACGTTCCTGAACCTTTGCAGGGCAAACGGGTGGTTGAACTTGATTTATCCGGAATTCTGGCTGGCACCCAATTCCGGGGGCAATTTGAAGAACGGCTCAAAGGGATTTTGGAAGAAATCAAAACCAATTCCGATAAACTGATTATTTTTATTGACGAGCTTCATCTGCTTGTCGGCGCCGGCAGAGCCGAAGGCGGGGCAATGGATGCGGCTAATATGTTTAAGCCGGCCTTGGCCAGAGGCGAGCTTCACGTGGTTGGCGCCACTACCTTGAAAGAGTATCAAAAACACATTGAAAAAGACGCGGCTTTGGAGCGGAGATTCCAGCCGATTTACGTATCAGAGCCGTCAGTCGGTGAAACAGTTGAAATTTTGCACGGTTTAAGAGACCGCTATGAGTCGCACCATCGGGTAAAAATTTCGGACGAGGCCATTATCGGCGCGGCAGAATTTTCCCATCGCTACATCACCGGACGTTTTCTGCCGGACAAAGCCATTGATTTAATAGATCAGGCGGCGGCCCGGGTCAGAATCCAGTTTTTAACCGAGCCGGATGATTTGAAAAAACTGGAAGAAAAAATCCGCAATCTTAAAAAAGAGCTTGATGCGGCCAAGCACGCCAAAAGCAAAAAAGTTTCGGCGATTGAAAAAGACATCGTTGAGCTGGAAAAAGAAAGAGCCGAAAAACTGGATGAGTGGGAAACAAAAAAGGCAAAAATTATTCCAGAAGTTAGTTTTGAAAATGTGGCCGAGGTGATTTCAAAGTTAACCGGAATTCCTTTGACCGAACTTACCCGGGCCGAGAAGGAAAAATTGCTTAATATGGAAGAAAGAATCCACGAACGGTTAATTGATCAGGAAGAGGCGGTTAAGTCAGTGGCTCAGGCAATCAGGCGCGGACGGGCCGGGCTCGGCGACATCCGCCGGCCTATTGCTTCGTTTTTATTTTTGGGACCGACCGGCGTCGGCAAGACTGAACTTGCCCGGACTTTGGCTTTTACGCTGTTTGGCGATGACCAGGCGATGATCCGATTGGATATGTCTGAATACATGGAAAAACACAATGTTTCACGGCTCGTAGGGGCGCCGCCAGGGTATGTCGGTTATGAAGAAGGCGGACAGCTTACAGAGCAAGTTCGTCGGCGGCCGCATTCGATAATTTTGTTCGATGAAATCGAAAAAGCTCATTCTGATGTTTTTAATATCCTGCTTCAGGTTTTGGAAGACGGCCGTTTGACCGACGGCCAGGGCCGGTTGGTTGATTTTTCAAATACGATTATCATTGCCACTTCTAATGTCGGCTCTGATATAATTCACCGGGAGTTTGATAAGCTCCAAGGCGACCGGATGACTTATGACGCTTTAAAGGAGATGCTGACAAATAATCTCCGGACCTATTTCCGGCCCGAGTTTTTGAACCGTCTTGACGAGATAATTGTTTTCAAATCGCTTGAGAAAGAGCAGATTCAGAAAATCGTGGTTTTGCAGTTGGAAAAACTTGCCGAAAAATTAAAGATGCTCGGATACGTCCTTGATATTTCTCCGCCGGCGGTAAAGAAATTAGCCGAGCAGGGCTTTGACCCGCATTTCGGCGCCCGAGAATTAAAACGGGTTATTCAAAAAGAAATAGAGAACCGGATTTCCGAGATTTTATTGAAAGAAGAGCCGGAGCGGAGGAGCGTGATTGAAGTTGATTTTGAGAAGGGGTTTGAGGTTAAGATTAAAGAGCAGGTTAAGCATTAAAGAAAAATGAAACAAGTGAAAATTTACACGACTTCAACCTGCGTTTACTGCCGGGGAGCGAAAGAGTACTTAAAAGAGAAGGGGATTGAATATGAGGAAGTGAATTTAAGCGAGCATCCGGACAGGATTCAGGAGATGATTCAGGCGAGCGGCCAGATGGGCGTGCCGGTCATTTTGATTGATGAGAAAATTATAGTTGGTTTCAATCGGGGAGCGATTGATGAAGCGCTTGACAAGAATTAAGGGCCTTGCTATAATGGACTTATCAGGCTAAAAAAGGGGGTTGCTTAGTGGACAGTAATGGTAGAAATCAGCGATTATTAAGGAAAAAATAAGGTTTGACTACTATTGTTTCCACCAAGGAACACCTTTTTAAACATTTTATAAATAATATCCCTCGTCTCTTCTGGGACTGTCCTGGTATCGGGGGATTCTGGGGCACCGAGAAGAGGCCGTAAGGCAGGACGAAAAAGCGCCTGCCAGTCGGTACGAAAACCCGACACCACAGCACTTTTACAAGTTTTTTTAAAAAACCACCAGAATCTTTTCTCCAGCCTCGCGTCTTCGGACAGCGGGGCTTTTTCTTTTTATCGCCACTCCGGTAGCCAAACCATAGATTTATAATACCATTCCGGAATCGCCAGGCCATAAGTCAGGGGCGAGAAGAAGAGGAATAAGATTATTGAACCGGCTAAAATGGTATTAAAAATTAATTTTTTATTTCTAAGCTTCGAGCTATCTAATATAAAGGCCAAAATCAAAACCGCGAAAATCAATGAAGCCAAATAATGATATAAAAACATCACTCGGCCAATGAAGATAAAAGGCAGAAGATTTAATAAATATCCGGCAAGCAGAAAGTAGCGGGTAGAACTTAGAGCACGGAAACTTCTAAAAGAAGAAAAAATAAAATAAATCACCGCAATGGTTGAAAGCCAATAAATCAGCGGGTTGCCTAAAAAGTATATTTTGGAGCCGGAGTCCAATGAATTATTCCAGTAATAAATGGGTTTATTCATAAAAGGCCACTGGAACCACTGGCTTGTGTAAGGATGAGTGGCGCCCAGTCGAGTGTTGCTTCTATAAAGCTCCAGATTAAGTCCGGCGAATTTTTCAAAAATGTTCATCTGTTGGAAATTCGGCGGGTGGAAAGCAAGACCGGGTCCGGGTTTATCCAAAAGCGAGAAGTGAACGGTAAAAATTGAGAAGTAAATGGTGAATGGAATTAAAATCAGGAATATAAAACCGTTTATGCTTTGTTTTAATTTCTGGCCTGATTTCAGCCAGTTCCAGAAATAGAAAATAAAAATCAAGCCTAAGAATGAAAGGCCGGTCCATTTGACGGAAAAGGCCAGTGAAGAAAAGACCCCTGAAAAAAATAAATATTTTCTATTATTCTTAATTTCGGGCGATCGCTTAAAATTGAGAATTCTGGATTTTAAGAAAAACAGAATCGCTGAAAAGCCGAAAAGCAGAAGAAAAGAATCAAGTAGAATAAACTGCGACTGGACGAGCAGGGAATTTTCAAAAACCAAAAGCAGGCCGCCTAGGAAAGCGAATTTTTGGCTGATACCAAGTTCAAGGGCGATTAAGAAAATCAAGACCGGAATTAGGGCACCGGCTAGTTTTGGCAGAAAGCGAAACCACTTGTAAGAATCGTCAGGGAATTTCTGGCCTATATTTTCAAAAGAAAAGCCGGGCTGGAATCCGGAAATTTTAGCCATGCCGGCAATCATAAGTTTGCCTAAGGGCGGGTGGATGTCAAAAAAATACTGACCGGTGAAGTAACCGGAAACGAACTTACCGAAATGGACTTCGTCAAAAACAGTTTCAGCCGGATGGCCGAAAAAGATAAAACGAGTCAGTAAAGAAAGGGCCAGAATTATCAAGAGATACTTCTTTGTCATCGGATACTTTTTATTATAAGATAAAAATAATCAAATGGAGAAGTATGATTTAATAATCATTGGCGGTTCGGCCGCCGCTACTACCGCCGGCATTTATGCGGCCCGGCGGAATTTGAATTTTAAAATCATTTCAAAAGATTTCGGCGGCGAGGTGGCTACTTCCGGCGAAATAGGCAACTGGCCGGGCATAAACCAGACCGACGGCATCGCTTTGGCTAATCAGTTCAAAGAGCATCTTAAATTTTACAAAGCGGATATGGAGGAGGAAATTGAGGTTGAAAAAGTAATCCGGCAGGATGACGGTTCTTTTAGAGTTATGGCTAAAACCGGAGAATATGCAGCTAAAGCCGTTATTGTCGCCACCGGCGTCCATCCCAAAGAATTGAATATTCCGGGTGAGAAAGAGTTGAGGAATAAGGGCTTAAGTTATTGCACTGTCTGCGATGGGCCATTATTCCCGGGTAAAATCGTAGCCACAGTCGGCGGCGGGAATTCGGTCTTGGAGTCAGGAATCATGTTGGCTGATATTGCTTCAAAAGTTTATGTGATAAATAAAAACCCTTTTTTTAAAGGCGACCAGATTTTATTAGATAATCTTTTGAAAAAGAAAAATGTTGAAATAATTTATAATGCCATAACCACTGGAGTTTCAGGTGATGGTTTTGTGAGTGGGTTAAAATATAAAGATCAAAGCGGTCAAGAACAAGAATTGAAAGTCGATGGCATTTTTATTCATATCGGCATGGTGCCGAATAGCCAGATTGTTCCGCCAGAAGTTGAAAAAACCAAATTCGGCGAAATCGCGGTCAGTAAGAACTGCGAAACCAATATTCCCGGGCTTTTTGCCGCCGGCGACGTGACTGATGTGCCGTTTAAGCAGATAGTCATTGCCGCCGGACAAGGTTGCTGCGCGTTGCTTCAAGCGGTTAATTATTTAAATAGATTAAAATAATGATTTATCTAGCTACTGATCATCGAGGTTTCCAACTGAAAGAAAAAATTAAGCAGTGGCTTTCAGAATGGGGTTATCAATATGAAGATATGGGGGCTTTTAAGTATAATCAGGACGACGATTACCCCGACTTTGTTCAGAGGGCCGCTCAAGCCGTAGCAAATGATCCCGAGCGAAGTCGAGGGATAATCTTAGGCGGTTCGGGACAGGGCGAGGCAATGGTTGCGAATCGCTATAAGGATGTGAGAGCTGCGGTTTTTTACAGCCCTTCGACAAGCTCAGGGCAAGCGGGTGAAGAAATGATTAGAATGTCCCGCGAACATAACAATGCCAATGTCCTGTCTTTAGGCGCTTCTTTTTTGGATGAAGAAACCGCCAAAAGAGCAATCAAACTTTGGCTTGAGACTCCATTTCCCGGAGAAGAAAGGCATATAAGAAGGATTGAAAAAATAGACCAATGAAAATTTTCATAACTCGGCCAATACCACAAGCAGGAATAAAATTATTACGCGATAAGGGCTATGAGGTTTTGGTTAATGAAGCGGCTAAAGAGCGGGGGGCGGAAAAAGAAGAAATTTTAGTGGGCATTAAAGGCGCCGACGCCTTGCTTTCAACTTTAACCGAGAAAATTGATGTCCAGATTATGGACGCCGGCGGGCCGCCTTTGAAAATAATCGCTAATATGGCCGTCGGTTTTGACAATGTCGATTTGGAAGCGGCCAAACAGCGCGGCATCATGGTGACCAATACGCCCGGCGTTTTGACTGACACCGTAGCCGAGCATACTTTTGCTTTGATGCTGGCTTTAAGCCATAGAATTGTCGAAGCCGACAAATTCACTCGAGCCGGCCTTTATCGGGCTTGGGGGCCGATGCTTTTACTTGGTTCTGATTTATCTGGAAAGATTTTAGGCATAGTCGGTTTGGGCAGAATCGGTTCCCGGGTCGCTTATCACGCGGTCAAAGGCTTTGGAATGAAAGTTTTATATACTGATGTGAAAAGAGATGAAAATTTTGAACGGGAATTTGGAGCCCAGTTTTTTGAAAATATTGACGACCTCTTACCGCATTGCGACTATGTCTCTTTGCATGTGCCTCTAACGGGGGGGACCCTTCATTTGATTGATGAGCGGCGATTAAAGTTGATGAGAACCTCGGCTTATCTGATAAACACTTCCCGCGGGCCGATAATTAATGAAAAAGCGCTTGCCAAAGCTCTAAAAGAAGGATGGATCCGCGGCGCCGCGATTGACGTTTTTGAAAACGAACCAAAAGTTGAGCCGGGACTTTTGAAATTAAATAATATTATTTTAACTCCGCACATTGCCTCGGCGACGGAGGAAACCCGCGGTAAAATGGCTGCTTTGGCTGCAAAAAACATAATTGAGGCTTTGGAAGGAAGAACGCCGCCGAACCTGATTAAATGATTAAGATCATTCCGGCAATTTTAGCAAAAACCTACGAAGAATTCGAAGCTATGGTTAGAAAGATTGAGCCATATACGGATTTAGTCCATTTTGATATTGCCGACGGAGAATTTGTGCCAAATAAAACCATTGAGGGCTTTGAGGAAATGGAAAAAATAGACACCAAGTTGAATTTTGAAATTCATTTGATGATTAAAAATCCGGAAAGCGTAATTGACCGTTGGTTGAAGACCAGGGCGGTGAGATATTTAATTCATTGGGAGAGCACTAAGGAGTTGGAGACATTAATTAACCAGATTAAAGGGAGCGGCAAAGAACCCGGCTTAGTTTTGAATCCTGAAACTGATTATTCGGCAATTGAGCCATATCTTGATAGAATTGATTTAGTTCAGTTTATGGCCGTTGATCCGGGTTTCTATAGTTCGCCGTTTCTGCCTGAAGTTTTGGAAAAGATTAGAAACTTCCACGGCCGACACCCGAGTAAAAAGATTCAGGTTGATGGCGGGATTCATTCAAATACAATTGAGGCGGTTATTAAAGCAGGAGCTGATTTGGCAATTTTGGGAAGCCATATTTTTTCTGAAGGCAAAGATATAGGCGAAGCAATTAAAGAATTAAATGTTTAATATTTTGGACGTAATCACAATTGGCTCAGCCACTCGAGACGTTTATTTAAAAAGCGAAGGTTTTGAAATCCGCAAACACACAGATTCTCCAACCGGCGTGGAGCAATGTTTTCCTCTTGGCGCGAAGATAGAGGTAAAAGAAGTGGTTTTTACCACTGGCGGGGGAGGGACCAATGCCGCAGTTACTTTTTCAAGGCAGGGGCTGAAAGCGGGTTGTGTCGGCGTGGTCGGCGACGATTTCAACGGCAAAGAAATAATTAAAGAGTTAAACCGCGAAAAAGTAAAGCCTTTTTTCAGCGTTCACAAAGATGATCTCACTGCCTATTCGGTTATTCTGGTCCACCCGAATGCCGAGCGTACTATTTTGAGCTATAAAGGTGAGGGCCAATATTTTAATTCCGATGAAATCAAATGGAAAAAACTGAAAGCCAAATGGTTTTTTCTGGATAGTTTGGGCGGGAGCTGGAATTTGTTTGAGAGAGTTTTTGAGTATATCACGGCGCGGAATTTTAAAATCGCTTTTAACCCGGGCGGAAAAGAATTGAGCCACGGCTTGGAAAAACTGAAGCCATATTTAGCTGAAGTGGATATTTTTAGTGTTAATAAGGAGGAGGGGGAATTTTTATTAAAATCCCAAACTCCGATGACCAATGAAGAAATTTTAAGAGAATTAGGTAAATTAGTGAAGGGGATTGTAGTTTTGACGCTTGGTCCGGAAGGGGTTCTGGTTTCGGACAAGAAATCGGTTTATAAAGCCGGGACGCCGAATTCGCCGCGGGTTGAGCGTACCGGCGCCGGCGACGCTTTTGTCTCGGGGTTCGTGTCGCAATATATTTTGTCTAGCAGCGATATAGTAAAATCAATTCAATTCGCCACAGCCAACGCCTCTTCGGTTGTGGCCCAATTTGGGCCCAAGGCTGGGATACTCAAAAAGGATGACTGGGGTCCGTGGCCTTTGGTGGAAGTTGAAATTAAATAATTTCTAATAAAATAAATAACACTTCATTACTCCACGGGGCGAGGATGAAATATTCTTCGCTATTTTTTATTTTTAAATTTTTGTTTTACACTTAATTAATGCAAGATTCATTTAATAAATTAGCGAAAATACTTCGCATTAAGCCCAGGGCCCTTTTGGATTTGAAGAGTAAAATGTCTCGAATAACTGGTCAGAAAGGAGTAGTTCAAAAGATAATTGAAGAAAACGATCGGCTGGTTGGCGAGATTCTGGCTGAATTAGGATTATCCAAAGAAAATTCCGCTCAAGAAATTCATCAAGCCCTTGAGACTAGATTGGCTGATTTGGAGAAAAAACTGCCGCCTGAATGGCAGGGGTTTTGTGAAAAAGCGCTGAATTTAGTTGAGAATAGGGCCGGTTTTTTTATAAAAAAAGAAAAAGCGGTTGAGCTTTTGGAGAAATATCCGCCGCGGAATCTTTTGGATTTTTTTGGCTATAAAAACGTCCGTGAGCTTGTTGATAAAGAGTCTTTTGAATCGGTTTTTTCGGCTCTGCGTTTTACTCAAAGCACCGGATGGATGCATAAGTTTTTTGACGAGGCCTATGATGTTTTAAAACCGGAAGATTTTGAAGAGCGACCGATTCAGTTAAAAGTTTTGGAAGAAAAATGGTTGGGGGTGGCCGAATCTTTTTTAGAGAAAAAGTACCACAACGTCAGCCATCTTAAAGAATTAGGCATTATTTTTGTGATTCCATTGAAGATTGACACGCCCGGAGAAGTTTTAAGAGTTTTTACTCTGCTTTTGCATTATCTCAACGAGGTGCCGTTTTATTCAAAATTATTCAGACAATTTTCTAAAGAACCGGATTTTGTTGAAAAAATGAAATCGCTTTTACGGGGGGATGTGATAGAAATATCAAATATTAAATATCAAATATCAAAAATAAATTGGCTGATAATTCAAAGATACTTGGCCAAAGATAATCTGAATGATCCGCGCTTATTTTTACCCCATGTAAATCCGGAGGCGGAGCATTGGTATAAAGCCCAGGAGAGTTTGGCTAAGCTTGGGCCGGATTTTGAATTTTGGAAGAAGCTTGATTTTGTCGGAGGATTTTTCCGAAGGTCCTCCGAAGCCTTGGCGAAGGAGGACGGTGATGAATTGGTCAGTTTTGATTTAGTTGATTTGGTGATGACTTTGGTGAAAAAAGGCGAGACGAAATATTTATATCACCAACAAGAGGCGCTGTGGAACAAGATATTCATAGAATATTTCGGGCGCGACAAAATGAACAAACTGATTGAACAAAACATCATCAAGGGATATATTGAATTGTAGTGAATCTCAACGACTATCTGAAAATTGCCAAAGACAGGAAATTTGCCATTCCGCATTTTAATTTTGCCTCGGCGGAGCAGCTTGAGGCGATTGTTTTGGGGTTTAAGAAAGTTCTGGATTTTTATAATTTGCCTTACGACCAATACGCTCTGATGGCCGGAACCTCGGAAGGAGAGGCGAAATTTTTGGGCTACGGCCAAGCCCGGGCCTTGGTTGACTCATGGAAAAAAGAAACCAATATCCCGATATTTTTGAACGCCGACCACCATAGGAGCTTTGAATCCTGCCAAGAAGTGATTGGCGCCGGCTATGACACGGTATTGATCGATGGTTCAATAATGCCCTTTGAAGAAAACATCAAGACGACCCACGGCGTGGTTGATTATGCTAAGTCAGTTAATCCGGAAATCACAGTTGAAGGAGAATTAGGTTATCTTCGAGGCGAGTCAAAATTACAGGAAGCGGTTGAAATAAAGCCGGAAGATTTTACTAAGCCGGAACAAGCTAAAGAGTTTGTGGATAAAACCGGTGTTGACCGACTGGCCGTTGTTTTCGGCAATATCCACGGTATCGTTTCAAAACAGGAAGAGAAACTCGATTTTAGCTTGCTTAAAAAAATAAACGAGGCTGTTCCGGAAACTTTTCTAGTTTTGCACGGCGGTTCGGGGTTGGCCGGTGAAGATTTCAAGAAAGCAATCGAAAATGGAATCGTCAATATCCATATAAATACAGAAGTTCGGATTGCTTATCGGCAAGGGATTGAAGAAAAATTAAAAGAAGCGCCGAGTGAAACAACGCCTTATAAGTTTTTAGAAGAAGCGGTTAAGAAGATGCAGAAAGTAGTGGAAGAAAAAGTAAAATTTTTCCTGAACTTATGAAAATCATTATTTTAATAATTATTTTTGTCTTTTTGTCTTTTTTTATTTATCCACAACTGCTGAATAGATGGTTGGGCAGTTTAAATTTTAAATTTCCGGAAAGACCGTTCCGGTTGGGACTGGATTTACTCGGCGGAGCCCATTTGGTTTATCAGGCTGACTTAACGAATATTCCGGAAAAAGAGCAAGGCGATTCAATGGTTGGGGTCCGTGACGTTATTGAAAGGCGGGTTAATTTATATGGTGTAGCCGAACCGAATGTCCAGGTAAGCGGAAATGACAGATTGATTGTTGAACTGCCTCAGGTTAAGGATGTCGGTGAAGCGATTAAGCTGATAGGGGAGACGCCGTTTTTGGAATTTATGGAGTTAGTGAATGAAAATTTCGTTTCCACTGGTTTGAACGGAAAACAACTGAAACGAGCGAAGCTGGCTTTTGACCCGAACACAAATTTGCCGATGGTGAGCTTGGAATTCAACGATGAAGGGTCAAAGCTACTTTTAGAAATTTCAAAAAGAAATTTGAAGAAGCCGCTGGCTATTTTTTTGGACGGCCAACCGATTTCTATTCCTACGGTCCAGGATGAAATTACCAATGGTCAAGCGGTTATTTCAGGCCAATTCACCATTAACGAAGCTCGGGAGCTGGCGGGCCGCCTTTCTGCCGGCGCCCTGCCTGTGCCGATTAAACTTACCTCGCAACAGGTAGTAGGGCCGAGTTTGGGCAAATCGTCATTGGAACAAAGCCTGAAAGCCGGATTTTACGGCTTGATCGCTTTAGCCTTGTTTATGCTGGTTTTTTACCGCGGCTACGGCCTGGTGGCTCTTTTTGCCCTTTTGTTCTACACGGTTTCGGTTTTAACGATTTTTAAAATACTGCCGGTGACTCTGACTTTAGCCGGAATAGCCGGTTTTATTTTGTCGCTTGGCATGGCAGTTGACGGAAATATTTTGATTTTTTCTAGAATTAAAGAAGAAGTAAAAGAAGGCAAAAGCCGGGCTTCAGCAATTAATATTGGTTTTGAACGGGCCTGGTCTTCAATCCGCGACTCGCAGGTTACAACTTTGATTGCGGCAGTTATTTTGTATATTTTTACAACCTCATTGATTAAAGGCTTTGCTTTAACATTAGCCATCGGTACAATCTTCAGCATCTTTTCCGCCGTTTACGTAACTAAGGCGTTTTTGAAAAAAATCTATGGCTAAACAACTTCTAAAATCCGAGCATTTCTATAAATTTTTTCTCTGCCCGCATTGGATTTGGTACGATATTTACGAAGATCAGAAAAAACATAAGCACGTGCCGCCGGTTTTGGAAATGCTTTATTCGGGCAAAATCCGCGAGCCGCAGGGCGTTTTACCGACCAAAGAATTCGTGGAAATAAAGCCGGAGCTTTATAACGATCTGGACGAGGCTTTTTTAGCTACGGTGGAATTAATGAAACAGGGCAAGAATATTTATAAACCGGTTTTGATGGACGGCCACTGGGTTGGCGAACCGGATTTTATTGAGCGCCGGCCCATTGCGGAATTAAAAGCGGTTGATTCTTCGGTTAAAAGTAATTTTGGCGACTGGTATTATATTGCTTATGACATCCGCAATGATCCGGAGCTGAAAGACGAATATAAGTTTCCTCTGGTTTTCGCCAGTTTGATTTTAGAAAAAGTCCAGGGAGCTAGGCCGCAGGACGCTTATATTTTGAACGCCGATGGAGAAGCAAGGTCTTTTCTGATTGAACCGTTTATGGATAAGTTTCAATTAACTCTCAAAGAAATTGAAAAAATTCTGGAAGGCGAAAAACCGCCGCCTTTCATCAAGGGCGGATGCAAAAGGAGCCCTTGGTTTGCCATTTGCGAAGAGGAAACCAAGGGTTGCGAGGATATTTCTTTAATCCATGGCATTAGCCAGCGCGACCAGAGGGATTTTTACGAACTGGGAATAAAGACCGTGGGCCAGCTGGCCGAGAAAGACTTGAGTAGTCTTCAAGAAGGTCTTGAAGGCTGGAATTACGACAAATTAATTCGAGTTCGCAATCAAGCCGAAGTTTTGGTTTCCGGCAAGCCCCTGATGATTCAGCGCTATAATTTTCCGGAAGTTAAAAACGAAATTTACTTTGATGTTGAGTCTGATCCAACCCGCGGGACCGATTTTTTATTCGGTTTTTTGGTAAAAAAACAAAATCGAAAAACCGCTGATTTTGAATATTTTTTGGCTAAAGGAAAGGAAAATGAAAAAAAAATGTGGGAGGATTTTCTGGAATTTTTGTCAAAATTAGAGAATTTTGTCATTTATCATTACAGCTATTATGAAAAGCACGTGCTTCAGCGGCTCGAAAAAAGATACGGGGCGCCGGCGGATTTGATGAGAAAATTCAGAGAGAACAGTTTAGATTTGTATAATATCGCTACCAGTTCGGTTGTCCTGCCTATTTATTTTTACAGCTTAAAGGATGTGGCTGGATTTATCGGGTATCAATGGTCGGAAGAAGGTGCCGGCGGAGGAGAGGCGGTGGCTTGGTATGATCAGTGGTTGGAAACGGGCAAGAAGGATTTTCTGGAGAAGCTGATTAAATACAATGAGGATGACGTCCGGGCAACGCTGATGGTAAAAGAGTGGCTGGAGAAGCAGAAGCCGAAGATTGAAAAGGAAGCTCTTGATTCCGAGTAAAATTTATGATAATTAAATAAAGCCAATGGAAAAAATAGAACTCGAAGCTAAGATTAGAGAATCAGTCGGGAAGGCGTTGAATTCTTTGAGGAAAGAGGGATTTTTGCCGTCGGTGGTCTACGGCCACAATTTTGAGGCATCGCCGATTCAGATTAAATACACTGATTTTGAAAATGCTTTTAAAAAAGCCGGTGAATCGACTTTGATAAATTTAAAGATAGGGGATAAGGAAGAGCTGACGGTGATAAAGGATATTCAGAAAAATCCAGTGACCGATAAAATAATCCACGCCGATTTTTACAAAGTCAATCTTAAAGAGAGAATAAAAGCGAAAATTCCTTTGGTTTCAGTCGGCGAGTCAGAAGCGGTGAAAGCCGGCGGAGTTTTGATTAAAACAATCAGCGAGCTTGAAGTTGAGGCCTTGCCTCAAGACTTGCCCCACGAGCTTCAAATTGATCTTTCCAGGCTCCAGAATTTTGGAGACCATATTTTAGTTAAAGATATTTTAGTATCCAGCAAAGTAAAAATTGAAGCTAATCCGGAAGACGTCGTAGCCTTGATTCAGGCGCCTCGAGAAGAAGTGGTTGAAGAAGCACCGCCTTCGGTTGAAGAGGTTGAAGTGATTAAGAAAGAGGCCTCCGACGTTAAAGCTTTGGAGGGCGAAGTGAAAGAGACTCAATAATTCTATCTAAATTCCCGTCCATCACCGCCTCCAGATTGCCCCAGCTCTTTTTAATCCGGTGGTCGGTGATTCTGCCTTGAGGAAAATTATAGGTCCTTATTTTTTCGGACCGATCGGCCGAACCGATCTGTCTTCTCCGCTTTTCAGTTATTTCGCCGGTTTTTTTTTCTTGTTCGGCCTGCCACAATTTAGCTCTTAAAACTTCCATGACTTTTTTGCGGTTTCTTTGCTGGGATCGTTCTTCTTGAGATGAAACCACAAGGCCTGAAGGCTTATGCACTATCCGGACTGCTGTTTCAACTTTATTTACATTCTGCCCGCCCGGTCCGCCTGAACGGAAAAAGCTTATTTCTAAATCAGCCGGATTGATCCGGATATCGGTTTCTTTTGCTTTCGGAAGCACGGCCACGGTGGCCGTGGAAGTGTGGACCCGGCCGGATTTTTCGGTTTTGGGGATTCTTTGGACCCGGTGGACTCCGGCCTCTCTAGCCATCTTCTTCAGCGCTTCCAGCCCGTTGATTTCAAAAGTTATTTGCCTGAAGCCCCTTAAATCCGATTGGCTGGCGTCCAGAACATTAAAACGCCATCCCTGGTTTAGAGCGTATTTTTTGTACATATTGAAGAGGTCAAAAGCAAAAAGCGCGGCTTCTTCGCCGCCAGTACCGGCCCTGATTTCCATTATTAATTCATCACTCATTCTTTCTTTTTTTTCTTGGTTTTCTCAAGCCGTTTCTTAAATCTCTCAACCCGACCTTTGGTATCAACTACTCTGCCCTTGCCGGTGTAAAAAGGATGGCAGTTTGAGCAGATTTCAACTTTAATTTCCGGGATTGTCGCCCCGACAATAAATTGGTTGCCGCAGGCGCATCTGACTTTAGCATGTTCGTAGTATTGAGGGTGGATTTCTTTACGCATCTTTACTAATCTAACAAAATAAGTTAGAATTTTCAACTATGGCTGAAATTGACTATTCCAAAATTATGCCTTCCTACGAAGATATGCTCCTGGCCGGAGTCCATTACGGTCGGAAAAAAACTGTTCGGCACCCGAAGATGGAGCCTTTTATTTACGCTTTGAAAGACGCAATCCATTTGATTAATATTTTCAAGACCGAAGAGGAGCTTAAAAAAGCGATTGAATTTTTGCAAAAAACCAAGGAAAACGGCGGTTCGATTCTATGGTCTAGCCTGACCAAGCATTCAGAGGAAAAAATAGTGGAAATCGCCGATTTACTTTCTATGCCTTGTATTAAAGAAAGGTGGCTCGGCGGGACGCTGACCAATTTTAAGACTATGCAGGAAAGGATAAAATACTACAAAGAGATGAAGGAAAAATTGGCTGATCCTGTATTTATGGAAAAACTCACTAAAAAAGAAAAGCACGATATGGAAAAAGAGCTCCGTCTTTTAAGGGAGAAGTTCGGGGGACTTGAGAGGCTGGTTAAACTGCCTGATGTCGTTTTTTTAAGTTCATTGAGGCAGGGCGATTTGCCTCTTCGCGAAGCCAAAAGGATGGGCATAAAGGTAGTCGCGATTTTAAACACCGAAAGCGATCCGACTTCAGTTGACTATCCCATTCCGGCCAATGACAACGCCAAGCAGTCGGTGGATCTTATTTTGGAGACAATAAAGAAAGCGCTTATTTAAAACGATGATTGAAGGCATCAAAAAATTAAGAGACCAAACCGGTCTTTCGGTGGTGGATATAAGACGGGCTTTGGAAGAAGCCGGCGGAGACGAGAAAAGGGCTTTGGAAATTTTAGGTTCTCGGGGTCATGAAATCGCCGAAAAAAAATCTTCCCGCTTAGCTAAAGAAGGCGTGGTTGAAAGCTATATCCACGCGAATAAAAAAGTGGGAGCGATTATTGTTTTACATTGCGAAACTGATTTTGTCGCGAAAAGTTTAGATTTTCTGGAACTGGCCCATGATTTGGCTATGCAGATTGCTTCAATGAATCCGAAAGGCGCCGGTGAGCTTTTGGAACAACCCTTCATCAAAGACCAGAATTCGACGATTAGAGAACTTATAAATAAGCATATTGCTAAATTGGGAGAGAATATAAAAGTAGGTGAATTTTCCCGTTTCAACGTTTAAAAATATGTTTTTAATCATCCCCTTGATTTTAATTGCCGGAAGCGTCGCCGGAATCAGCTATATTGTCCGGTCAAAAATTAAAGAAATTAAAAGCAGCAAAAACTTTTCCGAGGTTAAAAAAGATTTTTGGCATTTAATCCTGCCGGAATTTTTTAACATTTGGGGTAAGATTGATTTTCAGGGGTTTAAAAAGAACGCTCTTGCCGATTACGAAAAATTTTTGAGAAGAGTAAGGATTTTGTCTTTAAAAACCGATAACTTTGTTAATAAGCTTTTAGAAAAAAGACAGAAAAAGACGGTTAGGCCGGAATTTAAGGAAACCTTTTTTTCAGACGAACCTAAAGCGAATGTATCTAACTTTAAGGCGAAAGAGAATAGTCTTATTGCGGAGATAGCCAGAAATCCGAAAGACAAGAATTTGTATAAAATGCTCGGCGCGTTTTATCTTAAAAATGAAATGTTAAGCGACGCAAGAGAGGTTTTCGATGTGGTCTTAGAGCTTGATCCGAATGATGGAGAAGCAAAAGAAGCGCTTGAAAAGATAATCCACTGATGGTATTGCCAGAGGGGATAATTTATTGATATAATAAATTATGCCTCGAAAGTGGACAAAAGAAGAGGAAGATTGCCAACACCATTTATTAAAAGAGCTTTATATTGATAAAAATT
Organism: Patescibacteria group bacterium; assembly: GCA_038065855.1. Taxonomy (GTDB): domain Bacteria; phylum Patescibacteriota; class Minisyncoccia; order 2-02-FULL-40-12; family 2-02-FULL-40-12; genus JBBTQD01. Next base: position 20,205 of record JBBTQD010000008.1, on the reverse strand, counting down.
TAACAATTTTTCAGATAGCTGAAAAATTAGGTATTGCTTACCAAACTGTCTATAATAGATTAAATAGATTAGGAATAAAAACGGTTCCGTATTTAAAACCGAACTATACAAATAAAAGAACTTTAAAAAATATTAGATATAGTAAAGAATTAGCCGAATTTATTGGTATAATGTGCGGCGATGGTCATATATCTAAAACTCAAGTGATCGTTAATTTAGGCAGTAAAGAATTGGATTATACCAAATACATTAAATCGCTTTTTAAAAAATTATTTGGCGAGGAATTAAAATCTTATAACACCAAAGAAGGTTATCTTATTCTTTACATTGGTTATGTTGAGTTAATTGGTTTTTTAAAAAAGATGGGATTAGTAAATAATAAAGTCAAAGACCAAGTAGGAATTCCGAAATGGATTTTCTATGATATGGATTATATGAGAGGATTTATTAAAGGATTTTTCGATACTGACGGTTCAGTTTATAAATTGAGATGGGGGAATCAGATTTCTTTTTGTAATCATTCTTTAAAACTTTTAAAAGATACAAGGAGGGCATTAAAACAATTAGGATTTTCACCTTCTCGAATAAGTCTGTATAATATGTATTTGACTAGAAAAATGGAATTAATTAAATTTTATCGAGAAATTGGATCTAATAATCCAAGAAAATCTAACCGGTTTAAAGAATTTATTAGTAATTAATGGGTGCGTCGCATAGTGGCAATTGCTCGTGGCTGTAGACCACGCGTCCGTTAGGACTTCGGGGGTTCGAGTCCCTCCGCACCCATATGCTTTTATACAACTCCGCTCGAACTCATTTCCAGCGAGACACGGACTAATTCCGCCCGCAGGACGGCAATCCCACCCAGCGGCTCCGCCAAGCCGCCGCAAAGCGGTGGCCAACCAAAACAGAAAAATTATCTCTTAATGATTAAGATTTTGCGCGCCTGATTTTTCTGAAAGAATGAACAGATAATTTTTCTGTTTTGCTAATTCTTCTAACGAGGAACAGCGGAGCCGCTTCCCGTCCCAGAGAGCCGCGCCGCAGGCGCGGCCACTTCTCAATCGTCAGATTTTTTGCTAAAGTAGATTCGACAAGCTCACTATAAATAGATTCAACAAGTTCACCATAAATAGTTTCGACCCGTTCAACTTCGTTCAGGGTCGCCCTGAGTTGAATCGAATGGGCGACAAGCTCACTATAAATAGGTTCTAACTTGGTTGTATAGATTCATATGTTTTAAAAATATTAGACAATATGATTGCCAGCGTAGCTCAGAGGCAGAGCAACTCCATGGTAGGGAGTAGGTCGTGGGTTCAATTCCCACCGCTGGCTTTAGTAGTGCCAATTCATGCCCCAAGAAAGATTAATCAAAATGAAGTGCGGTGGTTGTGAAAGAATCAACTACTACACCTATAAAAGCAAAGGCAAAGACCCGAAATCAGCGGAGAAGAAGTTAGAATTGAAAAAATTCTGCAAATGGTGTAGAAAACATACAACCCATAAAGAAACTAGAAAGTAGGATTGGGAGCGTCGTTCAATGGCAGGACTGCGGTCTCCAAAACCGCTAATCTCCGTTCGAGTCGGAGCGCTCCCGCAGTGACCAGTCAGCAACTCATAGAAAAACTGATTTCCGATAAAACTTTGATCACCCCCAGAATTATTAAGGCTTTTAAGGCCATTGACCGGAAGGATTTTGTTTTGATCCAAGACAAGGACAGAGTTTACGAGGACCAGCCGCTTTCAATCGGTTATGGTGCGACTATTAGTCAGCCAACTACAGTAGCGATAATGCTTGAAAAGCTTCAACCCCAGCCGGACAATAGGGTTCTCGAAATCGGAACCGGCTCTGGTTATATGACCGCATTACTAGCTGAGATAGCAGGGAAGAGAGGCAAGGTTTTTTCCATTGAATATATCCCCGAACTTAAAGGGCTGGCTGAATTTAATTTAAGAAGGTATAATTTCAGGAATGTCGGTTTGTTTGTTGGCGACGGAAAGGCTGGCTTGAAGGAGTATGCGCCTTTTGACAGAATAATTTCGTCTGCTTCCGGAGACGAAACGCCGAAGAGTTGGAAAAATCAATTGAAGGTTGGCGGCCGGATAGTTGCTTCTGTCGGCGAAAATCTGGTAGTATTGGATAAGACATCGAAAAAAAGATTTAAACAAGAAGAATACCGCGGATTTATATTTGTGCCGCTACGCTAAGCGTAGCAATTGGGATGCTGAACGTCCCGCGATAATAAAAATGAACCCCGTTAGAAGCAGTCCTAACGGGTTCAAAGGTTAAAAGTGTTATTGTTATAATAAGCATATACAAAAACGCATCGGTTAGACCTATGTGTTACTGTTACTGCTTCTAACGGGGTGAATATTAATTTTCTATCAGCAAAAAGTTTTTTTTTGGGCAATACAAATCTTTTTAGATACGCTCGGTGGCTGGTTTATGTTTTAGTGTTTTCAACTCCTCTTTTTTTCCTGCCTTGGACCAGCGGGGTTCTTGAATTCAACAAACAGCTTCTGGTTTTCGTTCTTTCGGGCATCGGTTTGATTCTGTATCTTATTCAAACAATAAGGACCGGCCGTTTGGTTATCAGAAAAAGCTTTTTAAATTACGCCGTTTTGGTGTTTCTGGCGGCCGTTCTTTTGGTTTCTTTGTTCTCGGATTTCAAATATCAGAGCGTGTTTGGCGGGTTCGGCGCCGGATTTTACCAAAGTTTCATTACTACCGCCGGCTTAGCCATTTTTTTCTTCCTGGTTGTGAATATCTTCGGTTTTTCAGGAAATTCAAGCAAAGAAGATGCCCAGAAATTATTAAACATATTCGGCTTGTCTCTTTTTGTAGTTCTGATTTTAGGGATTTTGCAGATTTTCGGAATTCCGGTTTTCAAGACTTTCGGCATTTCGGCGAAATTTTTCAATACCGTTGGAACATTTAATTCGTTCGGGATAATGGCGGCGGCGCTTTTGATTCTTTGTTTGTCAAAAGTAGTATTTCAGAAAGGGTTTTTTGGCTATTTTATGTTGCCAGCTTTATCTTTGGCGTTTTTTACGCTTTTATTTTTGAACTGGTGGGTTATCTGGTTTATAGCCATTTCCGGACTGATTTTTATCCTGGTATCAAATTCAGTCTCGGATTGGCGGATGTCTAATTATTTCTGGCCGGCCTCCATAATCATGCTGGCGGCAGTTTTTATGTTTTTTAATTTTAATCTAGCTGGCGTTTTGGGAATTAAGCCTCCAGTTGAGGTTTCGCCTTCTTTCCGGGCTTCTTTTGACATAGCTAAGAAAGTTTTAGCCGATGATCCACTTTTCGGGGTCGGTCCTGAAAATTTCCAATTAGCCTATGATTTTCACAAGCCTCAGTCGATCAATAACACCACTTTTTGGAATGTTAAATTTTCAGAATCCGCCTCCGAGGCGTTTAATTCGGCGATCTCACTCGGCCTGGTCGGTTTCGCCGCTTTTTTGCTTCTTCTTTCCGCGGGATTTAAAGAGGGGGTAAAGAATCATAAACTCCTGCCGATATTTGCCGTTTTGGTTGCTGCCTGGGTTTTATATCCATTTAATTTGATCATCGGTTTTTCATTTTGGCTTTTGTTGGGCGTTATGGTTCTGGCGGCGTCTAAAAGCAGCGATGAACTGGAAGTTAATTTGGAAAAATCTCCTCGTCTTTCTGTTTTTGCCTCCGTTTCTTTTGTCGGCGTTCTGTTTTTAGTTTTGACAAGTTTTTATTTTATGGGCATTCGCTATGCGGCCAATATCCAATTTGTCAAAGCATTAAGCGAAAGCGATGTTGAAAAACAGACCAGGCTTCTGACTAGCGCCGTCAACCTGAATCGGAACGAAGACATGCATTTAAGGGAAACAGCAAATTTTATAGTGGTCAGAGTTAATCAGGAAATAGCTGATTTACGCAATGTTAAAAACGAAGCTGACCGGGAAATTGCCGTCAGTCGGATTAATAATTTTTCGGCCGCGGCGGTCAATTTGATGGAAGATTTGACCCGGAGGCACGGCCGCGACTCGCAAAACTGGCTAACCCGGGCTGTGGTTTTCGAAAATCTGATTAATGTGATGGATGACTCGGACAAGTGGGCGAAGAGGATGTATGAAGAATACTTGAAACTTTCGCCAAAAGATCCGGAGCCGTATTTGAAAATAGGAAATATCAATTTTGCCGCCGCCGATTTTTTAAGACAATTGGACCGGGCTGATCTCCAGAATCAAGTTTCCGCTGGCTTGAAACTGGCCGAAGAGAATTACCAGAGAGCGGTCCAGCTTAAACCGAATTATGTTTTGGCGATTTATAATCTTGGTGTGGTCTATGAAAGACAGGGAAGAGTCAAGGACGCAATCGGGCAGCTTGAATTGATAAAGCAGGCTAACCCCTCTGATGCGAATCTGATTTTTCAGCTTGGCCTTCTTTATTACCGCGACAGTCAGAAAACTAAATCCTTTAACGAATTAGAGAGGGCAATTGCGATTTTCCCGGATTTTTCAAACGCCCGCTGGTATCTGGCTCTGCTTTATGAAGAAAGAGGCGAGCTTGATTCTGCCTTAAGCCAGCTTTATAAAGTAGAAAAATTGAATCCGGATAATGCCATCCTTATAGCTAAAATTAACCAGTTAAAAGCAGGAAAACGTTTGATTCCGCCTCAAAAAATAACCGGCGTTAAGCCTCTTGAAGAAAAGAGCCGGAACCAATAATTAAAAATGAAATATAAAAATGGAAAGCTACCCTTAAGTGTACACAAAAAGAAAATCTGAATCGGGTATATCAATTTCTTCGTTTGGGAGCCCTTCTTGGAAATGGCGCGCCACTTTATTCGAATGGCCGACACAATCAGGGTACCTCCGCCATAGATTGTGTGATTCGGCCATTCTTCATAAAGGTAGCGGCCATTTCCTAAGACGACTACCCGATTCAGAAATTGATATACCCTCACGATTTTCTTTTTGTGTAGATTAAAATAAAGGAAAGCTACGAGGTATATCGTTTTCTGAACTACAAGGGAGCAGATACCCCGTAGTAGAGAGCGAAGCTCTCACTACGGGGCGCAGCAAATAACCGAAGCGGGTGAAAATTTGGCGAATCACAAATAGGGTGGAGGGTTCCTTATTTGTCGCCAAATTTTAGTGGAGATAAATTCTTATTTACGGAACGGTATCCGCTGAAGGATTATTTGTCTGCGAGTCTTGAGAGAAGAAAACGATATACCGAGTTGCTTTCAATACATTTAGATGAAAAAAGTATCCGGCTATTTTATAATCACTGCATTTTTAATTTTTCTGGGCCTGCTTTTTTATCTGATCGATGAAATTTACATTGAGAGAGTCTTAGCCGGAAAAATTGAATTTCAGATAGAGAAAGGGGAGAGCCTTAATTCGGTTGTAAAGAAACTTGCCGAGGCCGGTTTGGTGAGGAATAAATTTATTACCCGATCTTATTTGTTTTTCAACGGATTGGAGACGAGCGTAAAACCGGGTCTTTATATTCTTGGTCCCAAATATTCGGTCAATGAAATTTTTGAAAAATTCAATCTGGGCGCTGATTTGGAAGTCAAAGTTTTTGAGGGCTGGACAGTCAAAGAAATCGCCGAGGCTCTTAGTGAGCTCGGTGTCATTAAAGATTCTGGCGATTTTTTGAAATTAGCCAAGAATTTTAACAACTCCGGCGGCGCTTATGAATTTTTGCCCAAAAAGAAGGGAGTGGATTTAGAAGGATATCTTTTCCCTGACACCTATAAATTTGAAAGAGGGTCGGTTGATTCAGCCGTGGAGAAAATGCTTTTGAATTTTAGAAAAAAGGTTATTTTAAAATACGCTGGCAGGCATCCGGAAGAATTAAGGAATATTTTAATTATGGCTTCGATGCTGGAACGAGAAGTCAAAACCGATGAAGACATGAGGCTTGTTTCTGGAATCTTGTGGAAGCGCTTTGAATCAGAGGTGTCTCTTCAGGTTGACGCCGCTTTGGTTTATATAAAATGCGTTTTTATGGCTGAAAGCGAAAGTGATTCGTCGGGCTGCCGCCAGCTTTCAAACGCCGATAAAAAAATTGATTCTCTTTATAATACTTATTTAAATAAAGGTTTGCCGCCCGGCCCCATTTCAAACCCAGGATTAAGAGCCATTGATGCGGCTTTAAATCCGATAGAAAGTGGGTATTGGTATTACTTGTCGGCTCTAGACGGCCGGACTATTTTTTCAGAGACTCTTGACGAGCATAATTTGAATAGAGTAATCTATAGATAAACTCCTCACTTGGATTTGATTTAGCATTTTGTGCTGTAAAGCATGCATCCAATCCAAGTGAGGGGTAAAGCCGTAGAAAGCGAGCCGGAGTAATGTAAGTCTCGCCGAGGCAAAAAGCGGCTTTTAAGCTGTTTTTAATTTCTAAAATGGCAAAGAGCAGGGAACAGAAAAAAGAAATTGTTGATAAAATAGCCGAGAAAATCAAACGGGCTAAGTTTTTGATTTTTACTTCTTTTAGCCAAAGAGGCAAAAAAGGCCTCAATTTTCTGGCAATGGAGAAATTGAAGAAAAGCTTGAAAGAAGTAGGCGCCGAGTATGTGGTTTTTAAAAAAACGCTTTTAGATTTGGCTTTGGAAAAATTTTCATTAAACGGTGGAATGAAAGCAAAGGAACTAGAAGGTTCGGCAGCGGTTTTAATCGGCTATGGCGATTTAGTCGAACCGATAAAGATTTTGTATAAATTATCAAAAGAAAATGAGGCTTTGATTTTTTATTCGGGATTGAATCAAGAAGATAAGAAAATTATTTCTAGAGATTTATTGGTCGAGTTGGCCAATCTGCCGTCCCGCGAGATATTGCTTTATAGGCTTTACAGCGCGGTTCGTTTTCCGCTTTTCGGTTTGGCCAATATATTAACCCAAATTAAAAAGTAAAAATATGACAGAAGAAAATTTTGATGAAATTTTAAAAAAGATTGAATCGATGTCAGTTTTGGAACTTTCTCGTTTCGTCAAAGCGCTTGAAGAAAAGTTTGGCGTATCGGCGGCTCAAGCTTTAGCGATGGTAGCGCCGCAAGGCGCGGTTCAGGGGGAAGCTGAAGAAGAAAAATCAATCTTTGACGTGGTTTTGACTGAGGCCGGAGCAAACAAAATTCAGGTAATTAAAGTGGTTAAAGACGCAACCGGCAAAGGGCTTAAAGAAGCCAAAGATATGGTTGATAATCTGCCGGCGATACTAAAAGAAGGAGTGAAAAAAGAGGAAGCTGAAGAATTAAAGAAGAAAGTGGAAGGGGCAGGCGGCAAAGCGGAGTTGAAATAGTATTTATTAGATTTTTAAACTCCAAATCTTGGTCTGAGAGAGGAGATAAAGAGTTCGGGATTCTTTGTCGAAGAAAGCGTCTTTGATTGTTTCAGCTGGCGACAAATCATAGCTCATTTTCAGTTCGCCGGCGTCGTTGATTATTCGGACCAGCTTTAGTTTTTTATCCACCGTCAGAAATTCTTTCCCACCCAGGTTTATCAGTTTTGCCCCGGGCCGGACGTCAAAATCCAGGTCTATGATTTTTACTACTTCTCCTTTGAACATCACCGCTAATTTTTTGTCGTCGGTAAGAGCGTAGACACTTGTATCTAAGTCAAAAGATACAAAATTACCAGATATTTTGACAATTTCATTTGGTCTTAACCATTCAAATTCTTCTTTCGGCTTTAAGAGGGCGTTGGTTATTTTGTAGATATTTTTGGAACCGAGGAAATAAAGGTTGTCCTCGTAGTTTTTAAATTCAACCGGTTCAAAGTTGAATTTCTTTTTAAGTTCTCTGATTTCATTTTCTTTAAGGTCAAAAATTTTTACGCTTCCGCCGTAAGTTATTATTTTATTTTCCTTCGCCCAGCTTAAAATTATGCTCCCCGGTTCTTCTAAGAGCTTCAGTTCGTTTTTTTTAACTTCGTAGATTTTAGCCAAGTCGCTGACGAAAATTCTCCCACCGCCGGCCAGAATACTTTTTAAATCACTTGAATTGACATTCAAATATTGGGCGAGATCTGTCGTCATTGCTGGTTTTATTGATTCATCTACTTTTTCTATTCTGTTCATCAGACTTATGGCAGCCAGCCTGGTTTTTTCTTTTTTTTCGCTTTCTTCAAGAGCGTTAAGCTCCGCAATCGCTTCACCCAAAAACTTTCTGGCTTCGTAATTCTGCTTCAAAAGGAGTCTTGATTCGCTCACTTTTAACTTTTCGTTTACTGAAGCTAAATCCTCTTTTAATTTTGAGTTGCCTTTAGTCAGGAAAACTAAACCGGTGACTAAAGCGACGCCGATAAAAATGGCAATTAAATAGTCACTTATGCCTTTTGGCTTGATTAGTTTCCACTTTCTGTCGTCTAAGTTGTTGGAGCTGCTGCCCATAATCATTTCTCTGAATTTATCAGTGGTTCTTTTAAGAGTATCGCTTCTTGAAATTTTTGCAACCTCGGTGGCCACAATCGGAACCTCTTTTTGTTCTTTTTCGACAAATTCCGACTTGACCTCTTTTATGCCAGCTTCTTTGGCTACTTTTTTCAATTCTTCTTTTATTTCAAAATATATGCCGGATAAGTTAAGGGGCGGAACAGCTATTTTATGGATATTTTCTAAAAAAGTCCCTTCAACGTTTTTGGCTAGAGTGGCGTTGATCAGCTTTTGTTTGAAATTAAGTCCTGAATTGGGAATGAAAAAAAAGAATCTGTCGTCTTTTTTGATTTCTCCGGAAACTATATTTGAAAATCTTTTGTTGCTAGCCTGCGATTTAATCCCTTGGGTTGCGTTTTCAAAAACATCGAAAACATCGTTGGTCTTGGTTCGATAAGCTAACATTTTAGCTTTTCCTATTTTTGAAATGGCCATCTTCTCTTTGTCTATAAAAGCGACTCCGAAATCAAGCTTGAGGCCACTGTTTTTTTTAAGAAGGCCTTCAATCAGTTCATTCGTTTTTTTGAGCGATTTTTCGAAAAGCTGCTCCTGGCTAGGATTTTCTTCAAGTTCTCTTTTTATAAAAGTGGCGATTAGATTGGGGATGTAATCCAGAGATGAATCGCCGGCTTGGACCTGGCTCACCATGTAAAAATATTTTTTCCCTTCCCCGTTTTTCGGAAAGCCACTGATTTCGTAGGAAAAAGCGTCGCAGAAAATGCCTTCGGTTTTTGGCCGGGTTATTATTTCTTTTGACTTGGGAGTTAGTTCTTTAATTTCCATAGTTGATTTTGCGGCTATGTTATTATAGTATGCCGGGTAATAGGAATTCAGCAAGTGTTAATATGACAAATCAAATTTTCGAAGAATTATTCGGTTCCAAGGCCAGAGTGAAGATACTTAAATTTTTTTTCAGGAACGAAGCGGGATATTTTGATTTGCCAAGCATAGCCCAAAGGGTTCAGGAGAGGAAGACGATTGTTAAAAAAGAGCTGGTTCGTTTGTTGAAAATCGGTTTTATCCAAAAAAGGAATAAGCCGTTAAAATAATTATGGTTAAAAAAATAAGGAAGTCAAAAAGGAAATCAAAAATTAAAAAAAGAATCAAAAGAAGGATTAAGAAAAAATTTATAAGTTCGGGCGGAGGAAAAGTTTATTACGGATTTGATCCAAAATTCGAATTTTCCGGCGAACTGAAAAATTTGATGCTGACTCCGCCGCCAGCTTCTTTGGGCCGGATGGAAAAAAGGATTGCGGGCTTGGGTCGGGTGAAACTGGCTTTGGTTTCCGGAGTCTTTTTGAACAAAGAAAACGTGGCTGATCTTTTGATTGTCGGCGATGACGTAGACCGTAGAAAATTCAAGACTTTTCTAAAATCTCTTGAAGCGGAAATAGGGACTCAAATTATTTATGCTATAATGGATAGGGAAGAGTTTAGTTACCGTCGGGCCATGTTTGACCGGTTTGTCCGGCTGATGCTTGAAGGCCCACATGAGATTTTAATTGATAGAATCGGATTATAACTCGGTTATACCCTCGCAGTTTCCATAATTTAATTAAATTTCTGGGCGCGTAGTTCAGTGGTTAGAACGCGCGATTCACATTCGCGAGGTCTCTGGTTCGAGTCCAGACGCGCCCATTTCATTGTAATGTCTTATACTTCAAAGAAAATTTTATCTTTTTTGCTCGCGGCTGTTTTTCTACTGCCTTATTTTTCTTATGCCGGGATTGAATCATGGCAGAAAGGAATAACTTTACGTCTTCGTTCCCAGCCAAAAGCGGATATTGATGCCGAGCTTGCTGAAATTAGGCAAACCGGGGCTAACTATCTTACCATTACTCCAGGCTGGGTAACTGATTCAATAAGTTCATCAAATGTGGATCGCAAAACAAATACGCCTTCTGACGATCTTCTTATCTATACTATTGATAAAGCCCATGAACTTGGCATGAAAGTAATGCTCAAGCCCCATTTAGATTTAAAAGATTACAGCCGCTGGCGGGCTAACATAGATCCTTTGAACAAAACTCTCTTTTTTATAAATTATAAGGCGATGCTTCTTCTTTATGCAAAAATTAGCCAAGCCCATAAGGTTGAACAATTTGCCATCGGGTCAGAACTTTTTAAACTTAGTTCAAATCGGGCGAATGAACATTATTGGAGGGATGTTATTAGTGAGATCCGGCGCCGCTATTCAGGCAAACTTACCTATAGCGCAGTTTTCGGAGGCGGTTATGAAGAATTAAACTTTATTCCTTTTTGGGACTCCCTTGATTATGTCGGGCTTTCAGCCTACTTGCCTTTGGCCAATAATACTAATCCTTCAATTGAATCTCTTAAGGCAAGTTGGGCCGCCATTGAGAAGAAATATGTTATTCCTGCTCTTCTTAAGTTCAATAAGCCCATTATTATTACTGAAATCGGTTATAAAAGCATTGATGGCGCAGCCATAAAACCTGAAGGCAATTACAGCAACCGTATTGATCTTCAAGAACAGGCTGATCTTTACTGGGCATTTTTTGAGTTTTGGAGGCAGAGAGATTATTTTGGCGGAGTTCATTTCTGGGATTGGTGGCCGGACCCGAATCGAGGAGGTATATTTGATAAAGATTTTACGCCTCAAGATAAACCGGCGGAAGAAATTATCAGGCATTTTTTTGGCGGAGTAATCGAGCCGCCTAAAATTCCATATATAACTCCAAATCCTGCAATCACACCGGTCCCTGTGCCTAGCGCGCCGCCTGATTCAAAAGAACAAATTATCATTTTCAGTCCGGTTGATAATTCAAAGATATCCGGAGAAAAAAAATTGAAGATTTATATTGAGAATAAAAATCCGGAAACGTACTTCGCCGCCTACAGTGTTAACGGGGAAGGAGGGATATCAATGAAAAATGCGGATCCCTATTTTAAACAGGCGGTCGTCCAGTTTGATTCATGGACCCAGAACGGCGATGGCCCATATTCAGTCGTTTTTATTGCCCGTGATCTGGACGGCAGTTTTATAGACACCGCCTCGCTTACTCTTTTTGTGAAACATTAGTTTTTATGTTCGAGTTACGGGAAGCTGGGTATTTTTAAAGATTGTCCAATTTCTATAAAATCCGGATTAGTTAAATTATTTGCCTGGGCAATTATTTTATAGAAAGACTCATTTTGGTAAAATTCATAGGCAACAGAAGAAAGGGTATCTCCGTCTTTTATGGCATATACTTTTTGTTTATATTCGGTTTGATAAACATTAAGCCAAAGAGTTTTAGAAAATTGTTTTTTTTCAAGTTTAGTAAATTTATTGTCAAGAAAATTCTTTGCTTCCAGCCCTCCCTTTAAGTCATCGGCGATAAAAAGAAAAATTCTTTGCCGGTTACCTTTAATAATTTCAATATCTTGAATCAGTTTTTCAGGAGTAATTTCCGGAATTGCCCCTTTTCTTTTATTCCATATAGGGATTGAAGTTATTTGGGCTGGTCCGTGATAGTAATACTGGAAAGGATAAATCATATAAGGCGGCGCCAAAACAACAATATCACGATGAGATGTTTCCCCAGAAATATAATTGATTGCTTCGCGATAATTTTCCTTTATCGTAATATCGGGACTTGTGTTTTGGTTAATGAAAGCGGCGATAAGACTGATCCCAAAAATTGATATAAAAATTTTTTGGAATAGTCCTTTTGACTGCGATAAAACCCAGGCAATAAAAATATAATAAAAAGGAGTGATTATTATAAGATAGCGGGTAAGATATATTGGTTTATAAAGAATACTAACTGAAAATGTAAAAATGACCGGCAGAAGAATTCCGGTAACCATTAAAAAAATACTTGGCTTGATTGGTCTTCTTTTTTCTAAAAATACAAAACCCATTAGAGTAACCAATGGCCACAAAGCAATCATTGCCGTAGTTATATTTTCGGGCTGGTACCCGAAAGTGAATTCAAAAAAACTAAGGAAAATATTAAAACTGCTTGGCTTTATTAATTCAGGGGCAAGGGTCCCGGAGCCGTGTGAATTGATAAATGCATAAAACCAGGGCGAGAAAGCGATTATTAGAACTATTACTACGGCCGTAAAGTTATAAAGCACCCTTTTTTTAGGAATGGTTAATTTATTGTTCCATTTAACTTTCCAGGTGCTTAGGAAAAAGACAGCCTGAACTAAGAGGACAAGAAAGAAAAAATAGTGGGTGTATATGCCAATAATATTTGTAATTGTATAAAATATATAATTTTTAAGCTGATTTGTTCTAATTATTCTTACAAAGAAATAGTAAGAAAAAACGGTAATCAAAGTTAATAAAGTATACATTCTTATCTCCCGACTGTACCAAATCCAGAAAGGCGAGATTGCTCCGATGCCAGTTGCCGTCAAAGCCCATTTTCTTTTTAGGAACTCGCGGCTAAGAAGGTAAAGAGCCGGCAGAGATAAAATTCCAAATATAGCGGAAGAAATGCGGCCGGCTATCGCTTTTCCCCCGAACAAGGCAATCCAGAAATGAAGAAATGTGTTATGAAGAGGCAGATGAACATTTTTTAGGGTATAAAAACGGATGAATTCTGTTGTGTGAGACGCCTGCCAAATGCTTTGAGCCTCGTCCAGGCGCAGGCTTTCGGTTCCGATTTCCCAAAGACGCAGAAATATTCCAAGTCCAATCAGGCCGGCCAGGATAAAATAATATTTATATTTTTCCAGGCATTTTTTATTCATTATTTATGATTTTGTTTTTCCGACAATAAGTTAATCTGATATGGGATTGACCCCCTTTTTTTATAAAAATTAATAATTTGAACAGCTGAATTCTTAATTGCTGATTTTAAATAAGTCCAGTTTGATTGCCAGGGATAGGCCACTCTAATAAACCCGAAGAAAAAAACAATATTGAAAACGACCCAAGAAGTATTGGTAACAACTGATGGCGTTATCCCTTGTTTTTTAATTCCAAAATAAATAGCAAAAATCGAGATTAATATATAACTTATATGAGGCAGAGCATAAATCAGGTAATTTCCGACTTGTTCTATTTTTGATGTGACTTCGAATTTAGTTTTAATATTGAATATTGCTGCCAGCGCCGCGGCTATAAAAACAAAAAATGAGCTCATCGACATTTGAATTGCATTGAATGTGATTTTAAATTGGGTAGATTTCATTAAAAGATAAATTGTCGTAAATATAAATGGAAAAAAATAAATCATGAAATTATTTACGTCTTCTTTAACTGGAGATACTCCTGATAATAGAGCATAAATTGGAATAAAAGCATTAACTGCTATGATTAAGCCGTTTAAATAATAGCTGCTTGAATAAAGATAATGGATTTTTTGAGCCCAACTTAAGTTTTTTTTGAAAAAAGGGTTATGCCGAAAAAGCAGATCAAGACAACCCCGGGCCCATCTGTATTGCTGACTTACATATGATTTTAAATCCTGGGGAGCTAGTCCTTCAGAAAGAATTTCTGGTATATATACGGATTTATATCCCTTTTGATGGAGGAAAAGAGAAACTAAAAAATCTTCAGTTACTGAATCTTCTGGAATGCCCCCGATTTTTTCTATGGCCGCCCTTTTTATTATTGCGTTTGTTCCGCACCAAAAAGTCGCATTATCTTTATTTTTACCCTGACAAATTGGACCAAAAAAAAGTTCTTGCTGTTCCCAGGCTGAATGAGTTAGAAGATTTTCGTCTTTATTTTTATAGTATTGAGGCGTTTGGACAAGAGCCATTTGAGGGTCAGATAGATATCCCATAGTTTTTTTTAAAAAATCTTTTTTAGGCGCGTGATCAGCGTCAAAGATAGCAAAAAAGGGGGCCTTAGTTTGTTTTAATCCATTATTAATATTTCCTGCTTTTGCACCTCCCGGTATTGATCTGGTGATAATATTGGCTCTGTATTTTTTTGCTAATTCTTCAATCTCGCGCCAGTTATTTTTTTTGGCGACAAGGCCGTCGTTTAGTATATAAACTTGATAGTTTGGATAATCCATAGATATTGCGCCAGCAAGAGTTTTTTCAACTACTCCAACTGGTTCGCCACACACAGTTATAAAAACATCTACCGGAGGGGCAAAATCATGAGGGCAGGTTTTGCTTAGATATTTTTTTTGATCCCAGACTGTATACATATAGCCCATGGCTTGCCAGATATGATAAATTTCCCCAATAAAAAGGAGGCCGTAGAGCATCTTAGATTCCATATTGCTGAAATCAAGCCACCACAGGCCGTAAAAAAGACTGACGCCAAGAGCAAAAATTATAAAAAGGCGCGGAACTTGTTCAGCCGGAAGAATTATTTCCTGATTTTTGTCGGAATTCATAAATTATCATTGTCAATAAGATATAGATTGGGAAGTTTTTTTGCATGAAAAGCAAAACCAAACCAGACCCAGTTTTGGGCGTAATATCCCAACGGTTTACTGAAATTTTCAGTACTTGAATCATAAAGACGGGCCAGTTTATCTCTGTATAGTTTTTCAGCAATTTCAGGATGAATTAAGCTGAAATATGGATAAGTGCCGGCGTAGATACTTGAGTTTTCATAGGTCCTTACCGGTTGGCCATCGTGATAATAAGAATCGTATAAAGATTTGTGTTTTTGCCATTCTTCTTTAAGAGTTTTAATTGATTTAAGATATGTTATTGCTTTTTCGTCTTTGTGCCATTCCCAATCAAGGGCTACCCGCCACAAAACCCGAAAAGCATCATAAGAAAAATCTGTTTTTTTCTCTTTATATTCGGATGGATTGATTTTTAATGTTTTTGGATTAATGCTTATCCAGTCTGGCGGCAAATTTCCGCTATTTTTTTTATCAAGAGAGCTTTGAGTAGCCTCTGTAAGAACTTCATATGAAGTGTTTTTAAGAAGCCGCCAGTTATGAGCTGGGTCAACTTCGGCAAATATCGGGTAAGCATAAAACATAAAATAAGAAGGATTGATTGTGTAGGAATCATTTTCTTTAGCCCAATTTCCGGCAACCAAGTAGGGTTTATCGTACAAAATTACAATTTCTTTTTCCCAGATGTCATTCAAAATTTTTTTTGCCTGTTTCAGATAATGGTTTTGATTCCAGCGCTTGTAAGCAAAAATAAGAGCTAAAGCAATATCCTGGTCAGCATCCGAAGCACTATTTATACCTCCTTCTTTTTCCAAAACACCCCAATTTCCGTCTTTATCCTGATCCTGGCCCCATAGCCAGGCGAATAATTGATCGTCCCTTTTTCTTAAATTTTCATTTGTCCATTTAAGCACATGATCAAAAGTTTTTTTGTCATCCATCCAGACAGCCTGTAAAAGAGCATAAGATTGGCCTTCAGAGGTGGTGATATAGTTTTGATCGCGGTCCAGGGTTCTGCCGTCTTTTTGAACTTTGTCCCGATAGACGATCCATAAGTTTTCAACCATTGCCTCTGGATAGATTTCAGCAAAGAGAGGCCGGTCCAGCTGAACCGTATTCACGGAAGAAACAAAAAAACTCGCCAAAATCGTTATTAAAGCTGTTAATTTGGATATAATCGCCTCCATTTATTTAAAATTTAACTTAAATATATAATAGTTCAATTGTTTTTTATTAAAAGCTTTCCTTTTTGAATTAAAAAAGCAATCAATCCAAAAATTATCGTACCCACTAAAGTCATTAAATCAACTGCTAGAGCGCCGGCAATAGCTGTTTGATTTTCTATTTCAGCTAAATTTAATCCTGCCACCCAGCCTGCTTCCATTATCCCAAAACCGCCGATATTAGGAATGGTGTTGGCAAAAATCTGGACTGCTCCTCCGGCAAAGACAGCGTTAAGCTTTAAATTAATTCCAAAGCCTTTAAGAAAGAAAAAATAGGCTCCAAACATACTTAACCACAGAACAAACGAAAAAAACACGGCTTTAAAATAAATTTTTCGATTTTTCAAATGAGCAAAGGCATTCAAGAATTGATCTGTTTTTTGTTCAATTTTTTTTTCAAATTTAGTCGGCAGAAATAAACTGAAAAATATTTTTACTGTTTTTTTGGCAGCGTTCGGGGCCGAAGAAAGGAAAATAATTAAACCAATGCCGCCAGCGATAAAAAAAATACTGACAGATAAAAAGAAAAAAATCGCTTTAGTCGGATTTAAAAAAAATGGGGTTACTCCAAAAAGAAAGAAAAATCCTACAAAAACAAAATCAAGGGCTCGATTGATTGTCAAAGCGGCTAAAGAATCAGAATAAGCGATATTTATTTGTTTTGCCTGCCGTAGAAAAACCAGTTCGCCAGCCGGGTTTGGAAATATTCTGACAGCCAGATTATGGATCCCGGTAATCCCTAGCATATCCTTAAATGAGCCTGAGGACATCGGTAAAAGAGCTTTCCAGCGGGCCACTTTGACAAAGTAGACTACGATGTAAAAAAAAGAACCAATCCCGATCCAAAGCGGCGATATGTTGTCTAAAAGTTTAATGACAGTGTTTCTATCCAAACTTTTGATCAACCAGATTGAAAATGCAAGAGTGACAATAATGGCTACCAGATTTTTATTAATCCTTAAATTTTTCATACTGCGGCAATTCGGCTATTTAATAATTTTTTTGACAGTATAAGTTTTTTTATTTTGAGACTCAAAATAAATTCTCGAAATTATTTCTCCAATAATTCCTAATGAGGTTATCTGGATTCCGGCAATTATCATAGAAATAGTAAGGAGAAGGAGGGGCCGGCCGCCGATATCCAGGCCTAAAAATGATTTTAAATAGGTTAGGTATAGGCCGATTATGACTCCTATAGCCCCAAAAAATATTCCGATGATGCCAAAAAAACGCATTGGTTTAGTCAGAAATTTTATAAAAAATCGAATAGTAATGAGGTCAATTATTACTTTTAAAATTCTTGATATCCCGTAGTTTGATTTTCCAAATTTGCGCGGATTGTGGGAGACTGGAAGCTCTGCTACTTTAAAACCCTGAATGCCGGAGAATACAGGAATAAAGCGATGCATATCGCCATAAAGCCTGATTCCATTAAGAGCCTCTTTTTTATAAGCTTTTAAGGTGCAGCCGTAGTCGTGGAGATGGACTCCGGTTAATTTAGAAATAATGAAATTTGCAGCTATTGAAGGAATCCGTCTGGTAATAAATTTATCCTTTCGTTTTTTTCTCCAGCCGGAGACAATATCATAACCCTCATCTATTTTTTTAAGCAAATTGGGGATGTCGGCTGGCTCGTTTTGTAAATCGGCATCCATGGTGATTATTATTTTGCCTTGAGCTATGTCAAAACCGGCCGACATGGCCGCTGTTTGGCCAAAGTTGCGGCGCAGTTCTAATACTTTAATTCTGGAATCTTGGGAATGGAGTTTTTCAATGATCGTCTGGCTGTTATCGGTGCTGCCGTCGTTTACAAAAATAATTTCAGAATCCTGAAGTTTTCCGATCAATACTCTGGCAATTTTTTCATAAAGAATCGGCAAGCTATCCGCCTCATCTTTTACCGGGATAACTATAGAAATTTTAGGTTTGTCTTTTTTCATTTTCAAAGAGATTTTTTTCTATTAATGCCAAAAAACCAGATGATATGAACTGCGATTAGGGCCGCAATAATCATGGCGGTTGAATTCCCTAAGTAATTAAATAAATAGGTTTCAATAAGTAAAGCTTTTTGCGAATCATTTTTATCTTCTAGTTGATCCTGATTGATTTTATCAATGTCTTTTTCTTGGCCAACTTCATTAATGGCGCCGATAGCCCGATTACTCATTTCATAATAATTATTTTTTTTATTGACATTTTTAGCCCCGGATTTATCAATTGAAACTGGAATTGGCACTGGAGTAGGAGAAGATGAATTTTTTATAATATAAACTGAACCCCCTCCGCCTCTTGAAGAATTTGTCAGATTATTGGCGATATGTTCATAAATAGGAATAAGATCAATAGGCGAGGTGGCGATGTAGTTATTTCCTCCTGTCCGGTTAGCTATAGCTACAAGCAGTTCTCGATCAGCTTTATCGCCCCCAACTGCAATAGTGTGGATTACAACACCTTTTTCTTTAGCAATATCAGCTTCTTGCAAAGTTTGAGTGTGGGCATAACTTATATTTTCTCTACCATTAAGCTTTGGCCGGTTTATATTTCCGTCAGATAAAAGAATGGCCAGTTTTTTGGCATTTGGCCGGGCTCTGACTGAAGTTAATTCTTCTTTAGCTTTTTCAATGGCCCTTTGTAAATTAGTGAATTGGCTAAAGTAATCCAAATGATAGCTATCTATCTTGTTTTTAATTTCAACAAAAGGAGTCCCTAGCTGTTTATTTATTTCAGAATTATCAGAAAAACGGATAAGGGCGACTCTGCTATAAGCAGGATCAAGGCGGTCAATAAAATTAATAGCTGCTATTTTCGCTTCATGCATCCGGCCGTCTTTATATTGGAACATACTGTATGAATGGTCTAATATAAGGGTTATGTCAAAATTTGGCCGATTTTCAGCGGCCAATATAAAGGAGGCCTTAATAGCTAAAAATAGAGAAAAAATAAGGATTATTAAAAGGTGGCCATTTTTTGTCATTTGTAAATATATAAGTCTTTAATATCTGGCCGTCAATAATCATCTATAGAATTTGAAAAAAGTTCTGCGAGTTTCTTTTTTCGTTTTGGATTGATTTTTTTTGGTATTTTCGCTAAGTTGATGCGGGATTAGCTTGTTATGAGAATGAAGAAGCTACGCGACCTGATCACCAGTATTGATAGAATGGGTTTTCTGGGTTTGCTATTAAAAGGTGGCGAACCCTTTTTCTTTAGTGCATATAATTCTTTAATGCCTATAAAAGTTATTAACTTGTGAATAATTTGTAGTTTGTTTTTAATGAAGAATTAATTTTTTGGCTTAAAAGGCCGATTTTTTGATTTTAGAAGCAAATACTATTGTTTTTATGTGTTTATGTGGAATATAATGATAGTGAAGTGGATAGAAGTGGATAATATTGTGGATAACTAATAAAATCTGGGGATAACTAAAAACCATGTTTATAGGGGAATTTACTCATTCCATAGATAATAAAAAGCGTTTGGCCATACCTTCGAGGTTCAGAAAAGAACTTGGCGAGAAAGCGGTTTTGACCCGCGGTTTGGATAATTGCTTGTTTTTATATCCGTTTCAGGAATGGGAGAAATTTTCAGAAAAGTTGGGGCAACTTTCAATGGGCCAGGCCAATACTAGAAGCTTTGCCCGATTGATGCTGGCCGGCGCGGTTGAAGTTGAGTTTGATAATTTAGGCCGGATCCTGATTCCGGATTATCTGAAGAATTACGCTGAGCTGAAAAAGAAAATCGTCGTGGCCGGAATTTTGAACCGTTTGGAAATTTGGGATCAGGAAAAATGGGAAGGATATAAAAAAGAAATTGAAAAAAATACGGATGCGATTGCCGAGAAACTGGGAGAGCTTGGATTGATATGACCCATCAGCCGGTTCTTTTAAAAGAAGCAATTGAGCATCTAGGTCCAAAACCCGGAGATAAAATTATTGATGCCACTTTTAACGGCGGAGGACACAGTTTGGCGATTTTAGAAAAGATTAAACCGAAAGGAAAAATATTGGGCATAGAGCTGGATACGGAATTATTTAATAAAGCCGGAGAAAAGTTCAGCGGCATCAGAGAAATAATTTTAATAAACGATAATTACCGGAATTTAAAAGAGATAGCCGAAAAAAATGATTTTTTAGGGGTTGATGGAATTTTGTTTGATTTAGGAGTGTCAAGTTGGCATTTATCCGAAAGCGAAAGGGGATTCAGTTTTCAGAAAGATGAGCCGTTGG
>JBBTQD010000007.1:55349-62292 GCA_038065855.1 Patescibacteria group bacterium | reverse complement strand
TATTTTTCTGAAACAAAAACTTTGTATCGCGTGCCGGAATGGGCCGGAGAAAAACCCTCATCTTTAAGAAAATCAAGTAGATTTTTTAATTTTTCAATTCTAGATTTCAATTTATCCATACAATTTTCTATATTATACAAGATAAACCAATAATTGAAGATGGGCTTTAATTATAAATACCATTTGTATAAGGGACACTCCCATATCCTTTTTATAGTGTTTCATTTTGACCCTGACCGAGACCCCTAAAACTGCTATATTAAAAGCACGCTAAAAACCCTTGTAAAGACCCCTTATGGGTGGTTCCAGACCGGGGATGCCAGCACCAGTCAGCGCAGTATCGAGAGACCGGAGAGGTCTTGGTATTAAAATGTCACATCTATAAAATGTCACATCTAATCGAGGACAATTTAATTGATTGCATGAGAGAGAGTGCTAGGGGAACTATCCTTAGAGCTAGTGCAATTTTTACTTCTATGGAACTCGCTGGAAGCTTTTTGACTGGAAAAACTGGGCAAGGCACTACAAAGAGAAATTTAGAGACCTTTTGTAGAAGTTCTTATATGCCAGAAAGATATCACGCGTTAAGTCCCCTCATTTCCTCGATATTTAGAAACGGTGTTTCTCATAGTTACATAACACAAGGTGGTGCTTTATTAGGCTCAGATCCCAGTACGTCTAACCATCATTTGAAATTTTATAGACAAGGCGTGTTTATTTATGTGCCTCAGTTTGCAGAGGATGTTATAAGTGCGGTTAGAGGATTATGGAAAGATATAAATGAAAACGGTGATTTAAAAGCTAATTATACCTCTGTTTTTAAGCAACTGCAGGAAAGCGGAATAAAAAAATACAACAAATTTTTAAAAGAAAGCAATATCACCCCAGAAGAAGGCACATGGAGTGGAGATATAAATATAGACTTAAATCAGAATTAGAATCTGATCGAGATGGGTCAGAATTAATTTAAATAAAGATATGGAAGATAAATCTAGGCGAGTAGTTCAAAAATTAATCCAGGCAATTAAGGAAAGGAATAAGTCTGGTAAAAATTACTCCTTAGTAAACAAGGAGGATCTTTTGCCGGTTTTAATAAAACATTTAAAGTTGTCAGACGCAGATCTTAAAAGAGAATATAATGTGAATAGTTCTAGAGATTATAATCTTAAAGAAATGGATAGTTATAAAGAGGGTATTCTAGACACGGCTGGTATTCCTAAAAATTATAGAGATATTTATCATACTCTGCTTTATGATTTTTGTGATGACAAAATAAGTGTAGAAGAGGTTTTAAATAAACTTTTAAATTTTGGGAAATAGCTCCGACCGAGACAGGTGAAAAGTAGATGATAATTAATATTCAAATATCCTTATAAAGACCACTTATGGGCGGTTCTAGACCGAGGATGCCAGCAAGCGGCCAGCAAATCAAAAGGTTTTTTGGGCTCAAAACAGAACTGACGATAGTAAATAGCCCGGGGTGAGAGAAACCCGGGCTAATCGTTGGATAGGCAGAGTTTGCCTAAAACGACTTTGTGAATTTTTTTACATCGGTTGCAAGCTAGGTAAAGAACAGGCTTTGATTCAGAGTCGAAGATGAATTCCAGAAGCCCGGCGCAGATAAGGCACTCTTTGCCGATTTGTTCTCTTATCTCCGTGAATTCGGCATAAGAGATTGATCCGCTGTCTCCGTCTGAACATTCGATGCGAACTGTTTTCCAGCTCTGGTCGATCCAGAAAGCAATGGGTCCGCCTTCTGAATCAGAATCAGCCATAAGTTCTTCATAGTACTCATGAAACGCTTTCAGAAATTCTTGAAACTCTTTTTCTTCGCGGTCTTCGCGGTCAATCAGTTTTTTAGCCACGTTCCACCTCCAAAGTACTGTTTCAATGATTATATAAATAAAATGTTTAAAAGACAAGTTTCTAAAATCTTCCTTGGGAGAAAGGGTGATTTATCTTTTATTTGACAATAATTTATTTTTCGCATATTATTAAAAAATCTCTAAGCATTGTGTCTGGCGAGCCCAGACTTTTTTTATGGAAATCAGAAACATTGCTATCATTGCCCATGTTGACCACGGGAAAACGACTTTAACTGATGCTCTTATGCGCCAAACCGGCGTCGGAGCCGAAGATGTTTCCATGGATTCAAACGCGCTGGAACTTGAACGTGGCATTACGATTTATGCTAAAAACACGGCTATTTTTTATCCTTCAGCAATCGATGCTCGTTCAGGGCAAGTACCAACGAAAATAAACATAGTTGATACGCCGGGACACGTTGATTTCGGTTCCGAGGTTGAACGGGTTCTTCGATCAATCGATTCGGTTCTGCTAGTGGTTGATGCCCAGGAAGGTCCGATGCCGCAGACGCGGTTCGTGCTGAAAAAGTCGTTGGAGCTGGGCCTTAAGCCGATAGTCGTCATAAATAAAATCGACAAACCAGCAGCTGATCCGGCTAAATGCGAAGAACAGGTTTTGGAGCTTTTTCTTGAATTAGGAGCCAGCGACGAACAGGCCAATTTTCCTGTCGTTTACGCCATAGGCCGGCAGGGGATTGCCAAGAAAGAACTTTCAGACGAATCTTCCGACCTCACTCCGCTTCTGGACGCCATTTTGGAATATGTGAAACCTGCTTCATCTGATGAGCTCGCTGCCAAGCCGCTCCGGATGCAACCGTTTAATCTCGGCTATGACAATTTTTTGGGCCGGCTTGCGGTTGTCCGCATATACGAAGGAAGGGCTTTTCCGGGCCAGCAAGTATTCATTAAAAAGATAAACGGCGAAACCCGTTCCGGAAAACTGACTAAGGTTTTTACATTCGAAGGACTTGAGAAAAAAGAATTAGAGAGCGTCAGTGCCGGAGACATTGCTCTTATTGCCGGTTTGCCCGACATCTATATCGGCGAGACTATAGCGGGTTCGCAAGACGCCGATGTCCTTCCGGCTATCGCGATCGACGAACCGACTATCACTCTCAATTTTTTAGTGAATAATTCGCCGTTCGCCGGACGCGAAGGGAAGTTTGTTACCTCCCGTCAGCTGCGGGAATATCTGGAACGCGAACTCGAAGTCAATGTTGGTTTAAGAGTGGATTTTAACTCATCCGAAAGTTTTGCTGTTTTCGGTCGGGGCGAATTACACATCGCTATTCTTCTTGAAAATATGCGCCGAGCCGGATTTGAACTTCAAGTTTCCCAACCGCAAGCAATTATCCGCGAAGAGAACGGAATAAAAACCGAGCCATTTGAAGAAGTTATTATTGACGCGCCTAATGAATATCAGGGAGTTGTAATTGAACGTTTAGGCATCCGCTGTTTCAAATTAAACAACGTGGTTAGCAAAGATAAATTTACTCGTTTGTTTTTTGAGGGGCCTACGCGCGGGTTATTAGGATACCGGAGTCAATTCATAATCGACACGAAAGGAGAAGGTATTATGTCTTCCAGGGTAATCGGATTTAAGCAGTATGTCGGGGAAATACGCAAACGGTCCGTTGGTTCCATGATTTCAATGGCCAGCGGCAAGGCCTTGGGTTTCAGTTTATGGGGTCTTCAGGAACGTGGCACCTTGTATATTGGTCCTGCCACCGAAGTATATGAAGGCATGGTTATAGGCAATACTTCCAAAGGCGAAGAAATGTCGGTTAATCCGACAAAAGGCAAAAAATTAAGCAATATGCGGTCTTCTGGTTCTGATGAGGCAATTGATTTAGAGCCGCCTTTAAAATTGACGCTTGAACGTGGCCTTGAAATAATGGCCGAGGACGAATATCTTGAAATTACTCCGCAATCGGTCCGGCTCCGGAAAAAATACTTGACCGAGAATGAACGGGTCAGCGCGCGGCGGAATAATGGAAACAACGGATAAAAACTTAATCCTTTAATTTTTTTTATTGTATTATTAGGTATGAGAAAGAACAGGAAAAGAAACGAAAATAAAATTTCGCTAATTGCCTGAATCCAAAAAGTCTTTCTTGGAAAATATGCTGGAATTTTTGGAAAATAACCATAACTTTATTACCATAATCCATCTTTTCGGGGTGGCTTTGGGTTTGGGCGGCGCCACGATAAACGATTTTTTATTTTTTAGGTTTTTAAAAGACAATAAAATTTCCAGATGGGAGGCACGAATCATGCGGATGTTCCACGGGGTCATTTGGCTTGCCATTTTAATTTTGATTTTAAGCGGCTTTGGGCTTTATCTGCCCGAAGCCGAAAAACTGAATAATTCTCCGAAGTTTTTGATTAAAATGATTACTGTCGCTGTAATTATTATCAACGGCATATTTTTAAATGCCATTATTTCGCCAAAACTTATCTATATTTCTTTTAGGAAGCGTCGCCCTCATCATCCCGAGTTTAGATATTTGACCTGTTTTGCCTTTGCTTTAGGCGCGATTTCTCTGACTTCTTGGTACTGGGCTTTCTTTTTGGGAATGCTTAGAAAAACAGAGTTGGCGTTCAGCATTCTTCTTTCTTTATATGTTTTGTTTTTAATTACTGCCGTTGGATTCAGTCAATTAGCGGAATCTTATTTTAGAAGAAGAGGGAAAAGCAAGAATAATGATTAATAAGATCAGTCGTTGTCCGTGGCCGGGGAATGACAAGTTGATGGTTGAATACCACGATACGGAATGGGGGAAACCGTGCCACAATGACCGGCTCCATTTTGAATATCTTATTTTAGATACTTTCCAGGCCGGACTTTCATGGCGGACGATTTTGCACAAAAGAGAAAATTTCAGGAAAGCATTCAGTAATTTTAACCCGAAAATCATAGCTGGATATGACGGGAAGAAAATTAAATCTTTAATGAATAACCCGGGAATCATAAAGAACCGGTTAAAAATTGAGGGAGCGGTAAAAAATGCAAGAGCTTTTTTAAAAATTCAAAAAGAATTCGGCAGTTTTGACAAATACATCTGGCAGTTCGCCGGCCATAGAATCATTGATAACAAGCAGAAAAGCTTAAATAGGCTTCGTTCCAAAAGTAAAGAATCCGACGCGATGAGCCGCGACCTGAAAAAGCGCGGCTTCACTTTTGCCGGTTCAATAATATGCTATGCTTACATGCAGGCCGCCGGAATGATCAATGGCCACCTTGTCAGCTGTTTCAGACATAAAAAATATGGATATGATGAGGAAAGACGGTAATAATCAGTATGATTCAATGCCTTGGGTAAGTCTGAAGCAATTTTTCTTTTATTTCATCACTTTAGCGGTTTTGATAATCATTTACCTAAAGTTTTCAGAACTTAAGCTGATCGGCTCAATTTTCGCGAAATCGAGCCTAGAATGGCTGGCAGCCATAATTATAATCCAGCTTTACGTTTATTATTTCCAGGCCTTAAATTATCAAGAAGTATTACGGATAAAAGATTTGGAAGTAAAGCCGGGAGAGCTTTATCCAATGTCTTTTGTAGTTCAGTTTTTAAACCAAGCATTGCCTTCAGCAGGATTATCTGGCCAGATATTTTTTGTCCAATACCTTAAAAAATATGGCCTTTCGATAGCCGAGGGAATCGGCCGGGCCTTTCTTGAAATAATGACTCTATGGATGGCGATGGGTTTATTCTTTATTATTTCTTCGATCTTAATTTTAAAAGGCGGGGCCATCGCCAATGTTCCGGAATTAAGATTCGTAATTTACGCCTTTGTCTTTTTGGCGGTTATTGCCATTTCTGTTTTCTTTATGGTTCAAAGACGCAAAAGAAGTAAAATAGCCAAATGGATAACCAATTGGCTTCACCGTCATTTTGAAAGAAAAAGAAAATTTAAAAACGAAGAATTAGTGGACCACTCTAAGCACGCAGAAATGATTTTTGACCAATTTAAAAGTTCTTTAAATTTTAAATTTCTTCAAAAAAAAGCAAAAAGTTTTTGGATGGCTTTTCTCTGGCAATGCATGATTCTTTTGGCCCATGTAACAACTCTCTATTTTATTTCTTTTGCCATCGGCCACCCCATTGGATTCCGGCTGGCCTTTATTGTTTTTTCGTTGGTTAAATTTATTACCATGCTTGCTTTTGTGCCCGGGGCTTTAGGTATTTTTGAAGGCAGTATGACTTTGATTTTAATATCTTTTGGCGTGGGGGGCTCTCCGGCTCTGGCCATGACCCTGATTTTTAGGGCTTTTACTTTTTGGTTTCCGATGCCGATCGGCTGGGCTCTTTACAAATGGTATTTCTGGCAGTATAAGTTTGAAAGCTCTTATAACGGATTGATTCAAGACGACTAAGTAAAAATTGACAAAGTAATCATAATATAATATAATATAAAACATATGGAAAAAATAGTTAAATACCCGCTTCTTAAAGCAGCAGTCATAAGTATTATAGCTATATTGGTTAATGTTCCGATTAATTTTAATAATGATTCAGAACACAGCGCTTTAGCGTCTTTTGCTTGTCCTTTGGTTAACCAAAATGGCAGGATACTTTTAGTCAGCCCCGGGGGTATTATTAGGTCTGATCAGGGGCAGTCTGCTGCCATATTGGGTCCGTTTCCGGTTTCTATCCCCTCCGGAAATTATAAGATAACCTTAGTGTCTTATGATGACCATAGTGCTAAGCCTGGCCAAATTCAAACAAGAGAAAGCTGGAGGTTATTGTTTGGAAATAGTCCAATAAATTTAGTGGCCAGTTCCAATTCTATAAGCGATTTGCCTGACCATTTAGATTGGCTCATAGAGGAGGTAAACAGCAATTTGCATATCCCGGTTAATATTAGCCATATTGCCGCGTTTCACAGCGCATATCCTGACAGTAACCCTAATAGCATAACTCCTGTTTGTGCCGCGTTAGATATAATAAACATTCCTACTCCTACCCCTACCCCAACCCCAACTCCTACTCCAACCCCTACTCCAACCCCTACTCCAACCCCAAGCCCTACACCTACACCTACGCCTACACCGCCGACTCCTCAGCCAGTTTCAG
>JBBTQD010000007.1:0-55249 GCA_038065855.1 Patescibacteria group bacterium | reverse complement strand
TTGTTTTTGTTACAGAGCCGCCTGTGACTCCTACTCCAACTCCTGCCCCAACTCCTACTTCTAGCCCTACGCCAAGTCCAACCCCTACTCCAATCCCAACTCCAAGCCCTACACCTACGCCTACACCTAGCCCGACTCCAGCAGGATGTATATTGAATCTTGTTAAACATGTTGATAGGACAGCTGCAAATCCCGGGAACGTGATAACTTATACATTAAATTTCCATAACTCTGGTGATAGAAGTTGTACTGGTACCGGCGTAAGAGTTGAAGACGACGTAGATACTAGGCTCATATTTATAGATAGTACTCATTCAAATGATGTTTCAGCGGGAAGTTTTTCAGGCAATGTTATATCTTGGAACGCATTTGATCTTTTACCTGGCGAGTATGGCTGGGTAAGTTGGACGGCGCGATTAAAGGATCAACCGAATTGTTCTGTTTTTGATTTGCCTAATCAGGCAAGAATAACTTCCAGGGAGTACAATAATTTCCAGAATTGGATATACAGTAATAATGTTCATACCGCTGTTTCTTCAGTATGCCCAACTCCTACACCTACTCCTATTCCAACTCCAACCCCTACTCCAACCCCTACTCCAACTCCAAGCCCTACACCTACACCTACGCCTACACCGCCGACTCCTCAGCCAGTTTCAGTTAATCTTGTCGCTAATCCCACAACCATAGTCAGAGGGAATTCTTCAGTTTTAAGCTGGTCTTCTTCTAACGCCAGTTTCTGCGTTGCGATCAATGGCTGGTTTGGAATTCGTCCGCTTTCAGGAACAGAAGTTGTCTCCCCGATTAATACAACCGTTTTCAGGATAACTTGTAGCAATAGTTCTGGATTTTCAGATACTGATTCAGTGATTGTTTTTGTTACAGAGCCGCCTGTGACTCCTACTCCAACTCCTGCCCCAACTCCAAGTCCAACCCCTACTCCAACTCCTACGCCTACGCCAACCCCTACTCCAACTCCAACTCCTACACCAACTCCTACACCAACTCCTACACCTATACCTACTCCTACTCCTCAGCCAGTTTCAGTAAGTTTAGTTTCTAATCCGCCGGTGATTAAAGAAGGCTCAAGCTCGATATTGAGCTGGGTGTCTTCTAACGCCAGTGCCTGTGTAGCTATAGGTGATGCCTGGTTTGGAGTTAGAGCAGTTTCAGGAAATGAAACTGTATTTCCGAATCAAACAACCGTTTACCGCATTTCCTGCAGTAATGCATCCGGATCTTCGGCCACGGCCCAAACTACTGTTACAGTTACTAGAGACAGTTTGGTTGTTTCAGGGCCGACAGTCAGCTTGATCGCCAATCCATCAACAATCAGGCGGGGAGAAACCTCTATTCTTACTT
The DNA here is from genome assembly GCA_038065855.1 of Patescibacteria group bacterium. Classification (GTDB taxonomy): domain Bacteria; phylum Patescibacteriota; class Minisyncoccia; order 2-02-FULL-40-12; family 2-02-FULL-40-12; genus JBBTQD01. The sequence goes on along the minus strand of JBBTQD010000007.1, from coordinate 53,887 downwards.
GGAATAGCATTAATGCCACGTCCTGCATTGCTCAAGGCGATGGCTGGTTCGGGACGAGAAATATTTCTGGAAGCGAAACTATCAGTTTAAATCAAACCACTATTTTCAGGATAAACTGTTCTGGATCAGGCGGTACCGCTTCAGCCCAGATAACAGTCAATGTCATAGACGACGGCGGGGGCTTGCCCGGCGTGGATATTACGGCTAACCCGATAAGCATAAATCAGGGGGCTTCAAGCGCCTTGATTTGGAGTTCAACTAATGCTTTTTCCTGTTCTGCTTCAAACAACTGGTCCGGCTCTAAACCCATATCCGGCAGCGAAACGGTTTCGCCCTCTTTTACTGCTACCTATACAATAAATTGCAGCAACAGCCGGGGTTCAGCTTCTGACAGCGTTACCGTATTCGTAACTTCAGCTCCTATTACCATTCTGCCTTTTACCGTTTCCTGCGTGGCCAGTCCGTTTATCGTTTCTCTTGGCCAGGAAACAACTTTGGCCGCCGGCCAAACCGGCGGAGTGGAACCAGTAAGCTTTGTCTGGAGTGGAATATTTTCCGGGACAGGAAAAGTCATCAGGCGGGCGGTGCATGTTCCGGGCATTCATACGGTCACAATTACTGCTACGGATGCAACTGGAAGGGTAGCTCGCGGCAGTTGTTTAGTTGATCCCCCGGCAGCCGAAGTAAAATCTAACTGGGTTAAAACCGCGATTAGCAGGGTCAAGGCCGCGTCTAATGGTTCTGGTACTTTAATCATTAAAGCTCCGGAAAAAGTTTCGCCTAAAGGGAAAGAATTTTCCAGTTCTACTAATTCAGTTCAATTAAAATGGGATTCGGTAAAAGGCGCAAAAAGCTATGCCGTCAGGGTTGATTTCTTGAATTCAACTTTGCGCGACAAAAGAAACAACTGTCCTGATAATTCTCATTACGTCTGTATAAACGGATTAACCGAAAATAAGCTTTCGATTGATGTTGAGCCGGGTGAAAAGTATAGCTGGTGGGTTCACGCGAATAATTCTTTAGGCAATTTTAGCGAGCCGGCTTCAGCCTGGTTTTCGGTTAAAGATAGCCAAGCGGGGGCAGGAGGCAACTTTTTTGCTAATATTTTTACCGGCGTAAAAGGCGGAGCGCTTTCTTTCGGTTTGATTGTTTTAGCTTTTATTTTTGGCTATTTATGGGGTCGGAAAAAGATGTTGCCTTTGAAAATTTAAAAAAATCTGCTATGATAAAAACTCCGAGAAATTCGGAGTTTTTATTGCCGCCATCGTCTAGCCCGGTCTAGGACATCGCGTTCTCAACGCGGGAACACCGGTTCAAATCCGGTTGGCGGTACCAAAACCATGACAATTGCAGTTATCAAAACCGGAGGCAAGCAGTATATTGTTTCCGAAGGTCAAAAATTAAAAATTGAGAAGATTAACCAAAACGAAGGCGAGGAATTTGAATTTGACAAAGTTTTGCTTTTTGTAAAGGACACTGAACGTCTGAACGGAGAAGAAGTAAAAATCGGCCAGCCTTTGGTTGACGGCGTCAAAGTCAGAGCTAAAGTTTTAAAAGAGGGCAGGGGAGAGAAAAAAATTGTTTTTCGGTACAAAAATAAAACGAGGTACAAAAAGAAAAAAGGCCATCGTCAATCCTTTACCGAAGTTGAGATTTTAAGCATCTCATAGAACTCCGCGAGGCTATAGTCAATCCAGGAAAGCGGCTCTGTATAGCAATTTCTTCTCTCAAGACTCGCAGACAAATAACCCTCAGATTTATAGGCTCTTGTGTTTTTTTGTTTTACTGTTTATATTAGAAATAGTAAGAGTGATGTCCTTTAAACAGAAGGAGGCAGTATGATTGGATTAGTGGTTACGCCGTCGGAGGTTTCGTGGGTAGGGCGTATTGCCCAAAACTTCAGGCTCCTAATAGGGGCGTTTCAGCTCAAAGATGAGCTCGCCGCAAAAAGAGTCGCCATTTATCCTTTGGAGAAGGTCCGCCAGTTTCAGGGCTTTTTTTAAATGTTTTTCGCCAAGTTCTTAAAACTCACTTCTTCTTCGTCGAAATAAAGTTCAATCGCGCCGGTAGGGCCGTTTCTGTGTTTGGCAATAATAATTTCGGCGATATTTTTTCTGTCTGAATCGTGGTGCCTTACTTTATCTTCCCGGTGGATGAACATCACTAAATCAGCGGCCTGTTCAATCCCGCCTGACTCTCTTAAATCCGAAAGCCGAGGCCTCTGGTCTGGCCTTGCTTCAACTGCCCGAGATAACTGCGAAACTGCGATTATCGGAATATTCAGCTCGCGAGCCAAAGCTTTCAAGGAATTAGCTACATCCGTCACCTGCTGGACATAGCCGTCAATGTCGCTTCTGGGTTGGACTAGCTGGAGATAATCAATCACCAAAAGCCCGAGTTCGTTTTTGGCTTTTAGGCGTCTTGCCATGGCTCTGATTTGCAAAACCGTGGGCGAGGGCGCGTCATCTATGAAAATCGGAGCTTTGGACAAGCTGTCCAAAGCCAGAGAAATTTTTGAAAAATCATTGAAGTCGCCGGAGCTCGACAAATGGCCGGTTCTTAATTTCCAGAGGCTCACCCCGGCTTCAGCCGATAAAATCCTGTCTATCACCTGATCTTTGGACATTTCCAGACTAAACACCCCAACGCCGACATTTTCTTTTTTGGCGATATTCCTGGCCATATCCAAAGCCAGAGATGTTTTTCCAAGCGAGGGCCTTGCTCCAAGAATCACCAGATCCGAGCGTTGAAGCCCGGCCAGCATGTTGTCTAGGTCAACAAAGCCAGTTGAAAGGCCGCGTAAGGCGCCGTCGCCTTGATGGAGCCTTTCCAGCCGTTCAAAAGCTTCTTGGAGTTCTTCTTTCAAAGCGATGAATTCCTGGGTTAAAGAGCGCTGGGAAACTGCGAAAAGACTTTGTTCGGCCTGATCCAGGATTTTTTCGATACTTTCGTCTTCCTGGTAGCCGAGTCCGAGAATTTTATGGGCCGAATCGATTAAGTCCCTCAAAATTTTTTTGCGCCGGATTATTTTTGCGTAATTTAAGACGTGGGCCGAAGTCGGAGTGGCGCTTAAAAGAGAAGTAAGATAAGACGCTCCGCCGGCGTTTTCAAGCTCGCCGCTTTCTTCAAGCTTGTTTGAAACAGTCAAAATATCTATTGGTTCGTTTTTTTCCAAAAGGCCGGCCATCGCTTTGTAAATCAGCTGATTTTGCCGGCCGTAAAAATCATCGGACATTAAAACATCGATCACTTTTTCAATTGAGTTTTTATCGATTAAAACAGAACCCAAAACAGATTTCTCGGCTTCAAGATTTTGGGGTGGAAGCTTGTCTGGCAGATGAGCCATATTCACTAATAACTAATAACTAATAACTAATTACTAATGAAGGGGATAGACTGTGGAGTAATTAAGGGTCCGTATGGGGTGTCTTCTACTAAGTAGCCATAATTTTTGACCTTTTCTCTGATTTGGTCAGCTTCCAGCCAGACTTTTTGTTTTCTTAAATCTTCTCGTTTTTGAACCAGTTCAAAAATTTCTTCGGGTATGCCAGATTCTTTTTGAGGAAGGATGCCGAAAATTTGGTCTATTTCTTTCAAAAACTTTAAAACCTGAATAGCCGATTTTCTGTTCAAATAATTATCGCCGATAAACGTATTGATAATTCTTATGAAATTGAACAAAACCGCTAAGGCTTCGGGAGTGTTGAAATCATCATCCATTTTAGCTTCGAGTTCCTGCCGTGTGTTTTTGATAATTTCGTCTATCTCTACAATTTCATTTTTTGGACCCGATTTTTTTAGAAGTTTTAATTTATTTATCAATTCGTGAAATCGTTGAATCGCCGCCTCTGATTGTTTTATTAAATCGTCCTTGTAATCGATAGGGGAGCGGTAATGGCTTGAAATAACCATAAACCTCAAAGCTTCAGCCGAATATTTTTTAAGAATATCACGGATAGTTATAAAATTTTTAAGCGATTTTGACATTTTCCGGCCGTTTATAGTGACAAATCCGGAGTGAAGCCAGTATTTTACAAACGGCTTTCTGCCTGACACGGCTTCTTGCTGGGCGATTTCGGCTTCATGATGGGGGAAAATCAAATCTTGAGCCCCGCAATGAATGTCATATTGCTGGCCTAAGTATTTTTCGGAGATGGCCGTATCTTCAATATGCCAGCCCGGCCGGCCGGCTAGCCAGGGACTGGGCCAAGAAGGCTCATCAGGCTTTGAGAAGCGCCATAAAGCAAAATCGCCCTTATTTTTCTTTTTTACCGACTCGTCTATTCTTGAAATCGCATCTTCAGCCTGTTCAATCGTTCTTTTAGCCAATTTTCCATAATCGCCAAATCTTGAAATATCGAAATAAATACCGTCTTCGGTTTGATAGGCATAATCTTTTTCAATGAGAGCTTTAATTTGTTTTATGATTTGCGGGATATGCTCGGTCGCCCGGGCAAATTCATCTACGCTGTCAATGCTTAAATTTTCAATATCGTTCATAAATTCCTTTTCGTAAAATTCAGCCACTTCTTTCCAGGTTTTCCCTTCTTCTTTTGCCCGGTCAATAATTTTATCGTCTATGTCAGTTATGTTCATTACGAACTTAACTTTATAGCCTTTGTACTTTAAGTATTTGGCAATGGCGTCAAAAATAACATAAGTCCGGGCGTGGCCGATGTGAGAGTAATCATAAACTGTCGGTCCGCAGACAAAAATGCCGACCTGTCTATTTTTCAAAGGCTTAAATTCTTCTTTTTGGTTGGTTAAAGTGTTGAGCAAGCGCATATTAAATAGTGAAGAAAACAACAACTGCCGTGCTCATAAAAAATAAAGCGATATAGCCAAGGATATTCGAAAACTTTCCGTTGGTGTATGCGCCCATGATTTTTTTGTTGTTTGAAATCAGAAGAATGGTCAATATCAAGGGAGGCAGAACCAAGCCATGAAAAAAAGCGGTGTAGAATAAGAGCTGGACCGGATTAAAACCAAAGTAGTTTAAAAGCATAGCCAGGGCGGTTGAGGCTATAATTACCAAATAAAATCCCTTCGCTTTTTTAAAATCTTTATCAAGTCCGCTCCGCCAATCGAAAGCCTCCGAAAGAATATAAGCCGAGCCAGCGGCCAGTATCGGGATAACCAAAAATCCGGTGCCGACGATTCCAAGCGTGAAAACCAGCTGGCCCAAATCGCCGAGAAGCGGTTTTAAAAGCTGGGAGATTTCGTCTATAGTTTGAATTTTAATGTTGGAGCCGAAAAACAAGGTCGCTGCCAGTATCATTATGAAAAACTTAATCAGGTTTGAAAAAAACATTCCGAAGGTGACGTCGCCAACCATATGCCTGATTTCTTTTTCAAGTTTTTTATCGTTGCGAAGATCGTGGTTATGGTAATGCTTTTTTTCTTCAAAAGCTTCCTGGCTGGTCTGCCAAAAAAACATATAAGGCGCCAAGGTGGTGCCAAATATGGCTATGATTATGGAAATTGTTTCCCGGTTTAAAAACAAAGCCGGGAAAACGATTTTTCTAAAAATTTCGGACCAATTATGGGATATCATGAAAGCCGCCGCCACGTAGAAAAAAAGGCTTAAGGCCAGCCATTTAAAATATTTTATCATTTTTTTAAAATCCAAAAAGATTATCAAAAAAATTATTATTAAAGCATAAACGATATCAAATACTCTGGGTGACACTACGGGGATTATAAGATTGGTGGCCGCGCTCATTCCAGAAAGATCAGCTCCGATATTCAAGATATTAGTGGAAGCCATTATCGTCACAATCAGGCCAAGAAGCCACCGGGAGTAATATTTTTTTAAAACTCCGGCCAGACCCATTTTAGTGATTATGCCTATCCGGGCCGACATTTCCTGGACTGCGGTCATCAAAGGAAAAGTGAAAAAAGCGGTCCATAACGAAGAAAAGCCAAGCCGAGTTCCGGCAATGGCGTAGGTGGTGATAGCCGCCGGGTCATCGTCAGAAGCTCCCGAAATCAATCCGGCGCCGAGATAGCGCCAGAATTTTTTGATTGCTTTAAAAAAGTTCATTTTTGGATTTCAATTTTCAGGAATTTCATAATTTTCTTCCAGAAATTGGGGTGGTCGACGATTAATTCGCTTAAAATCGCGAAGGGAACAACAAATAAAAATATTCTTGCCAGAACCGCCGGGGTTAATTGAACTCCAGCCGCAAATTTAATAGCTATTATATTATCCAAACTATTGGCAATCAGCCCGATAATTACGAATTCGATTATCCGCAGTTTCCTTATGGTCATTAATTAAAATTCTACTATAAATATTATTTCTTTTCTACCCGTTCAGCGTATTCACCGGTCTGTGTATTCACTCTAATTATGTCTCCCTCTTCGATGAAAAGAGGAGCGTTGATTAGAGCGCCGGTTTCCAGTTTGACTTGCTTAGTTCCGCCTTGGGCGGTGTTGCCACGGACAGAGGGCGGAGCTTCAATGACTTTAAAATCAATTTTCACCGGCAAATCTATATTGATAATCTTATCGTTAAAAAGGAGGGAGGCAATAATTGTGTTAGGTTTTAAAAATCCGGCTGATTCACCGATGATTTCCTTGCCGAGTTTGAATCGTTTTGAGGAGTCATTTATTTCTGAGAACCAAAATTCTTCCCGGTGGGAGTATAAAAACTTGACTTCTTTTTTTTGGATGTCGGCTTCTTCAAAATAATCGGACTGCTGAAAATTTTTTTCAATCATTTTTCCGGTTAAAAGGTTTTTTATTCTGGTCTGCATCACCGGCCGGCGCTGCTGCATCTTTAAATGCTGGGAATACAAAACCTCGTAGGGCTGGCCCTCCAAAATGAAAAAAGTTCCGGTTTTCAGATTATTCATCCCCAGCATAAAGAATTGAACCAATAAAATTTTTGTGGCCGTTTAAAAAATCTTTTACATCCACTTGCTTTTTGCCTTCAAGCTGAATTATTTTTATCAATAAAGCAGTTTGAAAACCGCATTTGATTGCGGCTTTTTTATTTTCAGTTACAAATACCTGGCCAGTTTTCAAATTATCATTTTTTTCTGGAATCGGCAACGCCTCTAAAATCTTTATAATTTTTCCATCCCAATTAGTCCAAACGCCGGGTTCCGGATTTAAGGCCCGGATCTGCCGGTCGATTTCTCGGGCTGCCTTAGTCCAATCAATTTTTCCGTCAAGCCATGAAAATTTTTTGGTGTAAGTGGTTTCGCTATGATTTTGTTTCTTTGGTTCAATTTCTCCTTTAATCCATTTAGGCAAGGTTTTAATAAGTAATTCAGCGCCCAAATCAGCTAATTTTTTTTCTAAAGATTTATAATTTTCTTTGCCAGATATTTTATGCTTTATACTGGAAACTATTTCTCCATGGTCAATTTGCTCGTCCATTTTTATAATTGTCACGCCGGTTTCTTTTTCGCTGTTTAAAATTGCGGCCTGGATAGGGGAGGAGCCGCGGTATTTCGGAAGAAGCGAAGGATGGACGTTCAAAAAGCCGGATTTTGGCACTTCCAGATATTCTTTTGGAATAATTTTTCCGTAAGCAGCGACAATGCAGATATCGGTATTCAGTTTTTTGAATTCTTCAAAATAATTCTCGCGTCTCAAATCTCCAGCGATGGGGGAATACCCTGCTTTTACAAGTTTTTCTAAAATAATTTTAGAAAATGGCGATGAACCGAAGAATACTAAATTCATTTATCTGTGATAAGGATTCCTTGCAGATGGTCATATTCATGCTGTAAGACCCGGGCTAGCATTCTTTTGGCGATAAACTTGAATTTTTTTCCGTTTTCATCCGTTGTCTTAACTTTCACTTTTTTCGGCCTTTTGATTTTAAGCCAAGTTTCGGGAATACTCAAACAGCCCTCCTCGAATTCTTCAAAATCTTTTGAATACGGTTTTATTTCTGGATTTATATAAACACTCGGGGCATTATATTCTTTGGCCAGTTCTTCATCTATTACGAATAGCTGCATATTCAAATTGATCTGGTTTGCCGCCAAGCCGATGCCGCTGGCCTCTTTCATCATCTTTTTCATATTTAAAACAACCTTTTTTAGATAAGGCGTAATTAGGTCAACATCTGCCAGTTTTTTAGCTAATATTTCAGCCGGCGATTTAACAATTTCCATTTTTTTGTAAGTTGATTGAAAGACAAATAGTTTGCCCGGCGATTTGATTTTTTTGTTCTGTTTTATTTCTGAAAACACTTTGTAAGCTTTTCTAAGACCGATGTTTTTAATTATGCCCAGATACATCGCGAATTTTTTAGGTTCCCCGGCGTATTCGGAGATTTCTTTAGCCAAAGCGTGGATTGGACCGTGAATTCCGCGCTCCGGCTTTTTTTTCCTGATTTTGGCCAGTTCTTTTCCGATTTTAGTCAAGCCAGCCGATATTCTCATTATCTCAAAAATAGTATAATATATGGATTATGTCTAACCAAATTCGAGTCAGAATTGCGCCAAGTCCTACCGGGCCACTTCATATAGGTACCGCGCGCACGGCGTTATTCAATTGGTTTTTTGCCCGAAAAAACGGCGGGTCTTTTATTTTGAGGATTGAAGATACTGACTTGGAGCGGTCAGATTCCAAATTTGAAGAAGATATAAAAGAATCTTTGCAATGGCTTGACCTTGAATGGGACGAGTTTTACAAGCAAAGCGATCGGATTCAAATATATAAAAAATATCTCCAAAAACTTTTGGATGAAGGAAAAGCGTTTTGGTGCTGTCATACAAAGGAAGAATTAAAAAAAGAAAATGAAGAGCAGATAAAACGCAAAGAAGCGCCGCGCCATGTTTGTCAGCATAAATACGGCAAGCCCAAAATTAAAATGACAAATGGCAAAAATGGGATTATTAGATTATTGGTCAATGAAAATTCGACGAGGGTGATTCATTTTGATGATCTTATTCGGGGAACGATTGAGTGGCAGGAGCGCTTGATAGGGGATTTGAGCTTGGCTAAAAGTTTAGAAACGCCTTTATACAATTTCGCCGCCGTGGTCGACGATTATGAGACTAAAATTTCTCATGTGATAAGAGGAGAGGATCATATTTCAAACACACCGAAGCAGATATTAATTCAGGAAGCTCTTGGGTTTAATTCTTTTCAGTACGCCCACCTGCCTTTAATTTTAGGCCCGGACCGGACCAAGCTTTCTAAAAGACACGGCGCCGAATCAATCCGTGAGTACAAAAAACAAGGCTATTTACCTGAAACAATGAATAATTTTATGGCGTTGCTTGGATGGAGACCGAAAGAAAGGAATAAACTGGAAAAACCGGAAGATATTTATTTTATTGACGAATTAGTCAATTTATTTGATCTAAAAAACATTCAGAAATCACCGGCGGTTTTTGATGTCAAAAAATTAAACTGGATGAACGGCTATTATATCCACCAGCTGCCGGCCGAACAATTCAGAGCGGCGATTACGCCGTTCATCATTAAAGAGTTGGGAGTAAGCATGATAAAAGAAGACTTTTTGGATAAAATCCAGCATCTGATGACCGAAAGAATAGAAAAACTTTCTGATGTAAGAAATTTTGATTATTTTTTCAGAGAGCCGGAATACGACAGGGGACTGCTTAATTGGAAAAGTACGCCGGCCGATGAAATTAAAAGATCATTGATTTTGACTAAAGAGGCGTTTGAACCGGTTGATTGGGAAATTTTTGACAAAGACTATATCAGAAGAAAACTTGATGATTTAGCTAAGGAAAATTTCCCAGGCGATAGGGGAGTGGTCTATTGGCCACTAAGGGTTAGCCTGACGGGCAAAGAAGCATCGCCTGATCCCATTGATATATTAAACGTATTAGATAAAAAAACTGTAATGGAAAGATTAGACAATGCCCTCGCCAAATTTAAAATTTAAATTTTTAATTTTACTATCTTTATTTCTTACTTCTTACTTATTACTTTTTACCTTTTCATCGGCTCAAGAAAACAACAGTAATAAAATTATTGATTTTAGGCAGCAGATCCAAGGATTGGAAAGGCAGTCGGCCGAATACAAAAAACAGATAATCCAAAAACGCAAAGAAAGTGAAACTTTAAAGAGGGAACTTTCTATTCTTGAAAACCAAATTGCTAGATTAAGAATTAATATCATCGCCAATACTCAAAGGATCGAGCTGACCGGCTTGGAGATAAGAGATTTAGCGGGGGAAATTTCAGCAACCGAAAACAAAATAGGCAAAATTAAAGAATCCATTTCGGGACTTTTGAAAGAACTAAACGTTTTTGAAAAGCGGGACCTCGCAGTAATACTTCTGACTAACCCCAGAATTTCTTATTTTTTCAACCATATTGAACGGGTGAGCGGTCTTCAAGAACGGCTCACAGCCAATTTAAGCGTTTTTCTCGAGTTAAAAAGCCAGCTTGAAGGTAAAAAGGGGGAGGCTGAAAATAAAAAACAGGAGTTTGAAGTTTTAAATAAAAGGCAGCGGAATCAAAGGACGGCTTTTGAAGGGAGCCAGGCGGCGAAAAACGATTTATTCAGTAAAACAAAAGGCCAAGAACAGAAATTTCAGGAGCTTTTAAGCGAAGTGGAAAGGAAAAAAGCCGAATTCTATAAAGAACTTAAAAAATTTGAATCAGAAGCGAGGGAGGAGGGAATATATATCGTCAAAGTTAAAGCCGCTTCAACGCCTCCTAAAGGGTCAAAGCTATTTAAAATGCCAATAGATGATTATATAATTACCCAAGGATACGGAATGACTGCTTTTGCCAAGCGTGGAATTTACGGCGGAGCGCCCCATAACGGAATTGACCTGAAGGCCGGCCAGGGTTCGGAAATAAAATCAATCGGTTTGGGAACGGTTTTGGCTAAAGGTTTTAATAATGCCGCCGGAAATTGGGTGGCAATAAGGCACGATAACGACCTGGTCAGTGTCTACGGCCACATGAGAGATCCGTCGTTGGTTTTAGCCGGAGAAAAAGTTGATGAAAATACTGTTTTGGGATATGAAGGAATGACCGGTTTTGCCACTGGCTCCCATCTTCATTTAAGCCTGTATCAAGAATTTTTCAGTTTTATCGGTCCGAAAACCGGCCAGGTTTATTTTAATTACTGGCAAGGGAGTTTAAATCCATTCGATTATTTATATGACTAATATTTTAATTTTGGGAGCCGGGTTTGGAGGAATCGCAGCAGCTTTAAAATTAGAAAAAAAACTGGGCCGTAACTCTGATTTTAAAATAACTTTATCGGACCGTAATAATTTCCACTTATTCACCCCGTCTCTTTATGAAGTAGCGACGGTTTACGGGCTTATCGAAGATAATTTCAATCAGTATTTGAGAGGTTCAGTGGCTATTCCGATCAACGAAATACTGAAAGGCAAGAAAGTAAATTTCGTCCAAGCGGAAATAAAAGAAATAAACCTTGAAGATAAAGTCGTTGCCACTGGCGGCGGGGCAAAATTAAGTTTTGATTATTTGGTTATTGCCCTTGGCGGTGAAACAGAATTTTACGGCATCCCTGGCGTCCGGGAATATGCTTATAATCTTAAATCGGTTGATGATGCGGTGGCTATATATAAAAAGATTAATGATTTATATAAGACTGATAAAGCTGATAGAACTTATAAAATTGCAATTATCGGCGGGGGATTCACCGGGGTGGAACTGGCGGCTGAACTGGGGTGTTGTGTCGGCAAAATCATTGAAGAACATAAATTAAGCAGGACCTGCACTACCATTTCTTTATTTCAGGCTGACCAAAATATTTTACCGGCCGTAACCGAAAAAGCAAGGAAAACGATAGAAAAGCGGCTGAAAGACGAAATGGTCCGGATTTACATAAATTCGCTGGTGAAAGAAGTCGGACCCGATTACATTAAAATTGGAGATGGGGGAGGGGCGTTGAATTTTGATATAGTTTTATGGGCCGGCGGGATAAGAGGTTCAAGATTGCTGGAAAGTTTAGATCTGAAATTAACTAAAAAGAATACGATCGAAATTAATGAATTTTTACAAGCAAAAAATTCCAACGAATCGGTAAACGATAAAACTTTTGTGATAGGGGATAGCGCTGCTTTAATTGATTCTAAAAACGGCAGACTGGTGCCAGCCATGGCTTATGTCGCCTTTAATCAGGCTGATGCTGCCGCAGAAAATATCATTAATCATATTAAGAACCATAAGCTGAAAGCTTATAAGCCATTTTATGACGTCTGGATAGCGCCGGCCGGGGGCAAGTGGGCTTATTTCCACTATAAAAATTTTAACATCGCCGGCTTTTGGGGATACTTATTAAAACAATTAGTTGATTTCAGATACTTTTTTAGAATTCTGCCTTTAAAAAAAGCTCTGGCTTTATTCTTTAAGGACTTGGTTATTTTCACGAAGAATGACTAGTCATTCTTTTAAGGGATGAAACTTTTCGTGGACCTTCTTGGCGTAGCGATTGGAAATTTGAACATAGCGTGTGGTTGTATCCAAAGACTCATGCCCCAGTAGTATTTGAATAGCCGCCGGACTTGCTCCTGATTCAGCCAAGTAAGTAGCAAAAGCCCTCCTTATAGCATGTGGGGAAATCGGCACATTAATACCTAACATTTCACGATATTGTTTAAGTTTATATTGAATATAGTTGGTTGAAATTTTCTTGTCTTTTAAAGCTTTATTCCGACCACTATAAGGAATAAATACGTAAGGCGATCCGTCATTACGGGTTTTAAGATATTCTTTCAAATAGCGGGAGGCCCTTGGGGTTAAATAGACAAATCTTTCTTTTTTACCCTTACCTAAAATATAAATCTGCCCTTCCTTATTAATTTGATTTAACTTTAAATTTACTAATTCAGAAATTCGCATGCCAGTGGAAAAAAAAACTTCTAAAACTGCACGATTCCTTTTAGCAACTAACTGATTTTTTTCCAATTGCGAAGGAGATTCTATTAACTTTACTGTATCTTGAAACTCCGGAACTTTAGGAACTTTTTTTTCTTTTTTAATTAAAGTAATGGCGTCAGGCGGAATAGGGGAGGGGTAATCCATTTTAATAAGATACCTGAAGTATGATCTTAATGAAGATAAAAATCTGTTTGTTGAATAACTGCCTAATTTTTTTTCGACGCTCACTTTAATTGGAGTTTTTCTATCGATTGAACTTAGGTATGCTTTATAAGATTCGATGGTTCTTTTGTTAACCTTATCAAATGGAATAGATGATTCATCAAGAAAGTTTTCAAAAACCATTAAATCCCGTTCATAGTTGTATAGCGTCTCATCGGAATAATTATTGGATTGGAGGTACAATAAGAAATCGTCAAGATAGGGGAGAGTAATTTTATTTTTTGAGTTATTTTTCATGCTCACTGAATTTCTTACCACGATTACAAAGAACACATAATATCCTTAAATTATCAAGCTCGTTATTACCCCCATTAACTACAGGTTTTATATGATCGATTTCGAGTCTGGTTTCTTTGGCAGTATTTCCGCACAAAACACACCTGAAATTATCCCTTTTTAGAATTTCATATCTTTGTCGAATATCAATACCCTTTCTAAGTAGTGAGGATTTTATTGGCTTTCTCAGATGTTCGTAACTTTTCCTACCCTTTTTAATAGCTAAATTGAATGCTTCGCTGAAATTTCGAGATTTGCCTAATGACTTAATAATACGTTGTATATGACGAGGGGATATAGATACCTTAGTTTCCCTTAGAAACCTTTCCGCGATCTCCAAACTAGATAACTTATCCTTACAATAAAGTTTTATTGCTAAATTATTAAATGGTACTTTATAAAACTCTTCGATTTTTTTACTTTTTGATGGATAGGGCATAGGTATTTTAATAATACACTGAGCGTTAGAGGTATTATACTCAGTCTATAATATCTAAATAACTGGTCAATCCCCTGTTATCAACATTTGAAATTTTGATCATTTTAAAATAGTGTTAAACTAAGATTTTGTGATACAATTTAATCTTAATGTATTATTCTGACTTAAAACATTTTAAAGCAAAAACAGGGTACGAGATAGACGGAGTCTGGTATCCCCGGGTTACTTCCATCGTTTCCATTAAGGCCAAACCAGCCCTTTATAAGTTTTATGCCGATCAGGGCAGTTTTTCGATGGCTGAATCAATTAAATCAAAATCAGCTGACGAAGGGACTCTTATCCATGAGACAATAGAAGCGATTTTATGGGGAAAAACCGTGGCTATTCCCCTTTCCATTCAACCGGCCATCAGCGCCTTTTTAGAATTTAAGAAAAAAAATGAAATTATCCCGATGAAAATAGAAGAGCGGGTCGTTTCAAAAAATCACTGGTATGCCGGAACAGTTGATGTTATCGGCAAATTAAACGGTCAGCTCGGAGTTCTGGATATTAAAACTTCTTATTCCATTTACCGCGACTATGGCCTTCAGACCGCCGCCTATGCGGAAGCAATTAAAGAAAATAATATTTTCCCCTTGACTAGATGGGTTTTAAGGATTGATCAAGCTAGCCAGTGCATTAAATGCGGGGCTAAAATGCGTGAAAAAGGCGGCAACGTAAAAGTGAGGGGCGGAGTTTCAGAATGCCAGCATTCTTTCGGTCCGGCTATGGGCGAAATTGAAGTGAAAGAACTGGATAATTTTGAAAATGACATAAAAGCTTTTTTGGCTTGTAATGACTTATGGGGCTGGGAGCACGAACACTGGATTAAAAAAATTCGAAACGGCTTCTCCCCTATTTAAGACAGTTCCCGGCCAAAACATAGCCGGCCGAAATCGCTTCTTTTTCGGAATTAAAAAATATTTTGTTTTCTTCTTTTATTTGTTTGGCGCCGGGGCACCATAAAAAGTGGTACTTTCCGGAAGTTGATTTTTTAGACGCTACAACCTGAAAATCTGCTTTCTCCACTCCCCTACTCTTACTTTTTGTTTCACTTTCATAAATCTCTAAATTGGGATTATCTTGATTAAAAATTTTCTGAATACTCGCTTTTTCTATTCTTATCGGCTGGCTGACAGTTTTTGAGATCCGGCCAAGCTGGAAACTTAAAAGAGCGATTAAAACGATTAAAAATATAAGGAAGATATTTCGCTTGATTGTTTCTAAAATTTCTGATAGCATAAAAGGGGTTTAAATATTTAAAGTTTAAAGATTATGGCGCATACAAAACAAAAAGGTTCGTCTAAAAATAACCGCGAGTCAGAATCAAAACGGCTTGGCGTAAAGCTTTTTGGCGGCCAGGCTGCGCGACCAGGTAATGTAATCATTAGGCAAAGAGGCACTAAATATCTAGCTGGGCTTGGCGTCCGTCTCGGTAGTGATGACACCATTTATGCCGTGAAAGAAGGAAAGATACTCTTTAGAACCAAAAGGGTTTCAAAGTTTGACCGCTCAAAAAGAATCGTCAATATTGTTAATGTAATTTAGCTTCCTTAAATTCCAATTATTTCTATTTCAAATTCAGCCTCAATATCGTAGTATTTGAATAGGGCTTGGTGAACGCCGGTTTTTTTAATTTGATTAAAAATAATTTCAATATAATCGGGATTAACTTCAATCCCCCGCTTTTTTAACGACTCGCCTATTTTTTTAGATGTGATTGCGGCGTATAAATTTCCTTTTTCATCGGCCTTTGTTTCAATGATTAATTTGTAATTTTTCAGTTTTTCGGCAACTTTTTTTGTCTTTATAATTTCTTCTTGGATTTCAAGGTTTTTTCTTTTTTTCAATTCTTCTATTTGTTTTAAATTTTCAACAGTCGCCAGTTTAGCCATTTGCCTCGGCACCAAAAAATTCCTGGCATACCCGTTTTTCACCTCCAGTGTCTCCCCTATCTGCCCAAGCCCCTTGATGTTTTCGGTCAGGATAATTTTCATAATGATTTTATCACTTCAATCGCCTTGTCCAGCTGCGGATCCTTATTATTTTTAGTATCCTCTTCTGTTTTTTCAACTTTAATATCCGGTTCAATTCCTTCATCAGAAATTGATCGGCCTTTTGGCGTCAGCCATTTAGCCACTGTAATTTTCAAAGAAGTCCTGAATCTTAACCCCTCCACCTGCTGAACCGAGCCTTTACCGAATGTCTTCTCCCCTACTAGCTTTATGCCCCTTTGGTCATGCAGGGCGCCAGCTACGATTTCCGAAGCCGAGGCCGAACCCTTATTTATTAAAATTACAATTTTGGCGTCTTTTAAAAAACCATTCGGTTTTGATTTAAGCTCTTCTCTTTGGGCGCCGCCGAAATCTTCAATCACCACTAATTCCCCCGGCTCCATGAAATAGCTTGAAATATCAATAGCTAGATCAAGGAGCCCGCCCGGATTGTTCCTTAAATCCAAAATTAATTTTTGGCTGGCGCCCTGTTTTTTCAATTCTTTAAGCGCTTCGTCAAATTCGTTTTTAGCTATCTGATTAAAACTGAAAAGCTGGATATGGCCGATGTCAGGTTCTATTTTTGACCATTTGACCGTCGGGATTTTAATCCTGTCTCTGGTTAGTTCAAAATCTTTAGTCTCTTCTTGGCTGTCTTTTTTTCTGGAGATGGTTAAAACTACTTTAGTCCCCCGCCGGCCTCTTATTTTCGAAACTGCTTCATCTAAAGTGACTCCGGCGGTTGAATCGCCGTCGATCTTTAAAATTTTATCGCCGGCGATTATTCCGGCCCGGTCAGCCGGCGTATCCCTTAAAGGAGTAATAACCGTTAAAACTTCTTCTCTCATCCCGATTTCAATTCCTATTCCGGCAAATTCCCCTTTTATGTCTTCCTCCAGCCTCTTAGCCTCTTTAGTTTCTAAAAACACTGTAAAAGGATCGCCGATGCTTTTTACCATTCCTTCAATCGCTCCAAAAACCATTTCCTGGGTGTTTAAATTTGAACGGTCGACATATCTTTCGTGGATTAAATTCCAAGCGTCCCAAAATAAGCTGAAATCAACCGATTCGGGCTGGCCTGCGTCTCTAGCGATTAAATTCCTTAACCCGCCGCCAAAGGGCTTCTGGGTTTTCTGAAATTCAACTCCGCCAAAAAAACCCAGCACCAATGAAATCATTATAACTGCAATTAGATTTTTTCTATTCATTCAGGTAATTCTAATTATAATTATTAGTGAGGAAGAAGTAAATAATTTAATTATTTACTTCGACCAAACGACATGATTATATGGATTCATGTCCATAATATTTGAGGCTTTCTAAAATATCCAGAATCTCTTTTTTGAATCGTTCAAAGCCAAATTTTTCCGAATATTTCCTTATCCCTGCGTTGTTATAACAATCATTTTTTATCTTTTTGCTGATTGATTCCACTGCTTCAGCTAATTCATCCTGCTCCAATTTATCAAAAAACTCTCCGGTTATGCCAGATAAAACCGTTTCAGCCGCGCCGCCTGATTTATATGCTAAAACTGGCTTTCCAAAAGACATCGCTTCAATTGGCGATATTCCAAAATCTTCTTCATTGCAAATGAGGTAAGCTAGACAGTTTTCGTAAAAATAGGGCAATTTTTCATCCGGAATAAAACCAAGCAGCTTGATATTGATGCTGTCCCCTATTAATTTTTTTAGTCTTCTTTTTTCAGGACCTTCTCCTATGATTACTAAATTTAAGTTTAAAAGTTTAAAAGTTTTAATCGCTAAATCAATATTTTTGTGCGGATAAAGCTGGCTGACAATCAGAAAGTAACTTTGAATTTTGAATTTTGAATTTTGAATATGTTTAGGATTTAGAATTTGGGATTTAGAATTTATATCCACCGGCGGATATATTACTTTTGCTTCTCTCCCATAATATTTTTTAATCCTTTTAGCCACATGGTTTGAGTTAGCGATAACAATATCCGGCCTTTGGCCGGCCGGCCAATCCCATAGCCTTAAAAAATGCTGGCCCAATTTAATTAAAGAAATCTTTATGCTGCCCCGACCGCTTTTTTTAAAATCTTCGACGTACTCATTGGCCCGATCCCATAAAATACGGGAAGGACTGTGATAATAACAAATATGCTTCGATTTTTGTTTTAACAAAATGCCGTGACTGAATTCATGGCTTGAGGAAATAACTGAATCAAAGCCGGAAAAATTTAAAGATTCAATAGCCAAAGGCATTAAAACTTTAAACCAAGGGTGGAATTTTTTTATATTCGGGATTTTTTGCAAAAACGAAGGGATTATTTTTGCGTGGGGAAGATATTCGGAAGCGAATTTTTTATCGTAAAAAAGAGTATAGATCGACGCTTCCGGAAAAATTTTATGCAAAGCGATCAAAACTCTTTCGGCGCCTCCTAAACGAGTAAACCAATCGTGGACTAAAGCAATTTTCATTATCTTTTTGTGATTATATTCCTTTTATAAATATCCAGATTCTCCAGAACCATTCCGGTTCCTTTGGCTACGCAAAGAAGGGGTTCTTCGGCGATATGAGACGGAACGCCGGTCACTCTGGTCACAAAAACATCCATATTTTTTAAAAGAGCGCTGCCGCCGGTAAGCATTATCCCCCGTTCAATTATGTCGGCGCAAAGTTCGGGCGGAGTTTCCTGCAGGACTTTTTTAATCACTTGGCTGATTTCTTTCAGCTGTTCCTGAATAGCTTCATTGATTTCATTAGAAGTGAGATCAATCGTTTTAGGAAGACCAGTAACTAAATCACGACCCCTGATAGAGATCGTTTCTTCGTTGGAGATCCTCACCGCTGTCCCGATATTTATTTTAATCAATTCGGCCGTTCTTTCGCCTATTGCTAGATTGTGCTTTTTTTTGACATAATCAATAATTCCTTGGTCAATTTTATTGCCGCCGACCCTAATGCCGGCGCTCTTCACCATTCCACCCAAGCTGATTATAGCCACTTCAGTCGTGCCACCGCCGACATTGACCACCATGTGGCCGTAAGAAGAATTAATCGGGATTCCTGCGCCGATTGCCGCCAAAACCGGTTCTTTGACAAGATAGACCGCTTTCACCCCGGCATTCATCCCGGCTTCAATCACCGCTCTCCTTTCAGTCGAATTTATGGCCACTGGTACCGAAATCAAGACTTCTTTTTTGAAAAAATCGAATTTATTGAACGATTTATTAATGAAGTATTTTATCATTGCCTGAGTCACTTTATAATCGGCAATCACTCCCTCTTTAAGGGGTTTAACAACTAAAATCGTATCCGGCGCCCGGCCGACCATTTCTTTGGCTAGGCTGCCCACGGCTAAAATCCGATTATCAAATAAAGAGATGGCCACCACCGAGGGCTCATTGATTTTAATGCCGTTGCCTGGAACAAAGACAAGAGTGTTGGTTGTTCCTAAATCTATTCCAATTCTCCTGGACATAATCTTAAAAAATTAGCAGAAATCATTATTTAAAACAAATTGACTAAATTATAGTTAAATTATAAAATATTGCTTGATGACCAAAAGGATCAAGAACCTGATTTTAATCGGCTCGTTTCTTTCTTTTTTTATTTTAAGCTATCTGATCATACTATATGCCTATGGCTACCAGCTCGATTTTAAAAATTTAAAATGGATAGAAACCGGAGGCCTTTTGGTTAAAGCGAATATAGACGGAGTCAGAGTTTATATTGATGGTCAGCTTAAAGGCAAAACTTCATTTCTATCAAACACATTTGTCGAAAAAAACCTTTTGCCCGGAAAGTATGAATTAAAATTTCAAAAAGAAGGATTCTCAATTTTAAATAAGATCGTTGAAATCAAATCCGGCGAAGCAAGCCAATTAGCCAATCTATATCTAGCCGAGACCGAAGAGATAAATGGTTTTATTGAAAACTCTAAACCGACAAAAGAAAATCTAAACTATTTTATAAACAAAACCGACGGCCTTCTCTACCGGGAGCTCGGAGATGAAAAAATAGAAAAAATTTCTTCCGAGTCGGTTTATATAAAAAATTTTAGTTTAAAAATCCTGCAGGAGAATATCTATCTAGCTTCTTATGATTTTAAAGCGCCGGGAATCTTCTTGCTGGATTCGAGGGGCCAATGGATAGAGATTCATTCTTTGCCGGCTAATGACCTTATTTTATCGCCGGACAACAGAAAACTAGCCGTAGTCGGCCCAAATGAAATAACTGTTCTATGGCTTAAGGATGATAACGGCCCGCCTTATTTCAAAAAAAACCACAAAGAGCTGGTTTTAAGAATCAGTGAAAAAATAAAAGAGGCTTTTTGGTTCAAAACCGGCTGGCACCTGGTTTTTCTTACCGAAAGCGGTAAAACCTATTTCGTGGAAGTGGACGGGACTGGAGGAAGGAATGAGGTGAGGATTTAAACTTACCTTGCTCACCCACAACATTATTTTATTTCACTAAAATTTGCCGATAATTATGGATCCTCCACCATCAATTGTTACCGGCAAATACGGTTATGCCCGAGGTAGCTTTATACAATCAAACATACCCTCGCTATCTTTTGGCCCACTGGGGGGCTTTCCTTGCTTTTTTGAGACCGTACTTTCGGCGCTCTTTGACCCGGGAATCCTGGGTTAAGTAGCCTAATTTTTTGAGTTTCTTTCTGTAATTAACGTCAAACAAAACCAAAGCCCGCGATATTCCAAGTTGAATCGCTTCGGCTTGTCCTTTTAATCCCCCGCCTCCAACCCTTACAGAGCCCTTAAACCTATCCAGCGATTTCAATTTTTTCAACGGTTCCTCAACCTCGTTTTGAAGAAATGAATCTTTAAAATACTCCTGATAGGGCTTTTGGTTAATTGAAATAAGGCCTTTGTTCTCGGGAAACTTATCGCCGGCTTTTTTAGTAAAAAGCCTCACTCGGGCGACTGATTCTTTTCTTCGGCCGACTGCTTCAAGATATTTTTCTTTTTCTTCGATTTCTTCGACGGCTTTTTCTTTTTTCGCCTCTTTTTTTATTTTCGGCTTTGTTGATTCTTTAGGCATCAAGTTATTTTATTTCAAGATTTTTTATCATTTCTTTCCTTAATCTATTTTTAGGCAGCATTCCCCAGACCGCCCTTCTTAAAACCTCGCTTGGATTCTTTTGGAAAACGTCTTTGACTTTTTTCTCTTTCAAGCCACCCGGGTAGCCAGAATAATGATAATACTTTTTCTGCTCCATTTTTTTCCCGGTCAGTTTTATTTTCTGAACATTTTCAACCAAGACTTTTTCACGAGACAAAATATTGGGTTGAAACTTGGGACTAGTCTTGCCGCGTAAAATCGAAGCTACTTCTGAAGCCAGTCGTCCCAATGATTGATTTGTCGCGTCAATTTTTTTCATATCAATTCTATCTGGGCCATTTTCGCGCCATCAGATTCACGGGGCGCCAATTTTATTATTCTGGTATAGCCGCCGCTCCTTTCCTTATACGAAGGAGCGATGTCATTGAACAGTTTTTGGGTGATTGAATTGGACAAATATCTTCTGACCTGGCGTCTTTTATGAAGATCGCCCGCCTTGGCTTTAGTAATCAGTGGTTCTATGAACCGCCTCAATTCTTTAGCTTTGGCTTCGGTGGTTTTTATTTTTTTATGAAGCACCAGCGAAGAAGCAAGGCTTCTGAATAAAGCCTTGTGCTGTTCTTTGACTCTCCCGAATTTTTTCCCCTTTTTTCTCTTCCGCATAAACTAATCAACTATTTGACTAATCAACTAACTTTTCTCGGTCTTCCTCTTTTCTTCTTAGGCTCATCTTCTTTACTTTCAGGAGACGGCAGCTTTTTTCCGTTGGCCGGCTCTAAACCTAACTTTAAACTCTCGCTGTCGCCTATGGTTTTAAACTGCTCAAGCAAAATTTCGACTGCTTTTTTTAAAACTTCTTCAGGAGCAACGCTGCCATCTGTTTCAATGTCTATGAATAATTTATTGTAATCGGTTTTATCCCCTATTCTGATGTTTTCAATTTGGAAACTAACCCTTTTCACCGGGCTGAAAATCGCATCAATGGCTATTTCTCCCACTGAAAGTTTTTCCTTTTGTTTCTGTTCAACCGGCACATAGCCAATGCCTTTCTCTATTTCTATTTCCATATTCACTTCGGCTTTCTTGTCGCTGATTGTTAAGATTAGTTGATCCGGATTAACCACACTGGCGCCGGTAGGAAGCTTTAAATCGCCGGCTTTAACTTCTTTTTCGCCCTTTACGGCTAATGCGACTTTAGCCGAATCAAGGCCGGATAATTTAAATCTGACTTGTTTTAAATTTAAAATTATATCCACCACATCTTCTAAAACGCCCGGGATAGTTGTAAATTCATGAGGCACGCCTTCCATCTTAATTTTAACTGCTGCTG
Organism: Patescibacteria group bacterium; assembly: GCA_038065855.1. Classification (GTDB taxonomy): domain Bacteria; phylum Patescibacteriota; class Minisyncoccia; order 2-02-FULL-40-12; family 2-02-FULL-40-12; genus JBBTQD01. The sequence goes on along the minus strand of JBBTQD010000007.1, from coordinate 31,673 downwards.
CTCCTTCCATTGATGAAAGCAAAACCCGCCTCAATGAATTGCCTATGGTCGCGCCATATCCGGTATAAAGAGGGCTGATTTCAAAAACCGCCCGGTTCCCCTGTTTTTCGACTACTTTTAATTCTCCGATAAGTATGGACATATTATTTGAATATCCGGCAAAGAAAATTCGGCATACCATTCGGTTATTTGTCGCTTAAGCGACCTACCGAATTTCTACTACCGGGAATAAAATTCTATTATCGCCTGGATGTCTTTGTGGTCAAGGCCACTTTCGGCTAAACTCGGCAAATTTTTCACTCTGCCGATAAAACTTTCTTTATCGACGGCCAGCCACAAAGGCGGCTGGTATTTTTTAAAAAATCTGGGTAAAAAAGAAGAAAAATATCTATTTCCCAGATTATTCGGCTTTATTTTTATGGTATCTCCGACCTTAACCTTAAAAGAAGGAATGTTAACAGGTTTTTCATTGACCAAGAAATGGCTGTGGTTTACAAGCTGTCTGGCCGTATCTCTGGCGTCTGAAAAACCCATTCTGAAAACAACATTATCAAGCCTTCTTTCCAGATTTTGGACCAAGGCCTCACCCGAATCGCCTTTTGATTTTAAAGACTGATCAATGTATTTTCTGAATTGTTTTTCTAAAACCCGATAAATAGTCCTGATTTTTTGTTTTGAAACCAGCTGAAGGCCGTATTCGGAAAATTTTCTATTTTTTGTTTTTCTGCCGTGCATTCCCGGCGGATAAGGTTTTTTTACAATTGCCGCTTTTGAAGAATAAGAACGCTCACCTTTCAAAAAAAGCTTTTCGCCAAATCGTCTTTCAATTTTTTCTTTTGGTCCAGTATATCTAGCCATTTTTTTTAAACTTTAAACTTTTAAACTTCTGACTAAACTCTTCTAGGTTTTGGCGGTTTAACTCCGCCGTGCGGAACAGGCGTTCTATCAATTATTCCTCTAATATCTATACCGGTCGAAGAAAGCCCTCTGATTGCAGCTTCGCGTCCGGGACCGACCCCTCTGACATAAACTTCAGCCTCGGCAAAGCCGAATCTTTTAGCTTTTTCCGCAGCCGCCTTACCGACCAAAGTAGCGGCAAAAGGCGTGGATTTTCTTGTACCTTTAAATCCAAGATTACCGGCCGAAGCCCAGGCGATAACATCTCCTTTTCCATCGGTTACGGTGACAATCGTATTGTTGAAACTTGAGTTTATAAAAATATTGCCTTTGATTACTTGTTTTTTAGCGGTTTTTTTTGAAACCTTAACTTCAACTCCTTTATCAATGGCCAATGTTTCTTCGGTTGATTTAGCAATAATGCGTTTTTTACCCATAATCAGATATCTCTATACTTTACTTTGATGCATCTTTAAGTTGGTTTTGCCGGTGGCCTTCTCCCGGAACCCATAGTTTTTCTGATATTGCCGCGCAAAGTTCTTGAATTAGTCTTGGTCCGGCCGTGAACCGGCAGTTTTCTGGCATGCCTTATCCCCCGCCAAGCCCCCGTTTCTTTTAATCTTTTGATATTCTCCAAAATTTCCCTTCTTAATTCTCCTTCAACCTGATAATTTTTTTCTATAACGCTTTGAATTTTATTTATCTCATCACTGGTCAATTCTTTGGCCCGTTTATCTGGATTCATGCCGACAGTTTTTAAAATAAGCTTAGTCAAAGCCGGCCCTATCCCGTAAATATAAGTTAAAGCAATTTGAAGTCTTTTGTTGTCTGGGATATTAACTCCTGAAATACGCGGCATTTATTTTTGACGTTGTTTATGTTTTGGATTCCTGCAAATACAATACAAACGTTTTTTTCTCCGGACAATTTTACAGTTCTGGCAAATTTTTTTTATAGACGACTGAACTCTCATAATCTTTTCACTATCCTTCCTCTTTCGCCATCCGGGCTTAATTCAACTAAAACCCTGTCGCCGATCATTACTCGGATATAAAAAAGCCTCATCTTTCCTGAAATATGGGCTAAAACTAATTTGCCGTCTGGAAGCCCGACCCTGAAATAAGCGTTAGGCAGACTTTCCGTGATTAAGCCCTCTTTTATGTTTTTAGTTTTATTATTCAATAGCGCTCATTAATTATAATACGATTAAAACAAAAATGCAACTCCGTTGCTCAATTTACTCAATCGCTGATTCAATATTTATTCTTCTGCCGTTCTCTGGTATTTTTCTCATCCAAAAAGGAGAAGAAATTCGGACTGATTCAATTTCGTTTAAACTACTGAAATAAGAATCAGCATCACTCATCTTTTTCCCGACAATATCCGAAATTATCTTCTCTTTGTTTATATTTTGAATAGTCTGGCCGGAAGAAACCAATTTAAAAGACAATTCCCTTTTTTCTTCGTTTAATTTCGGCTGGTCATAATTTATTTTAAGGCTGTTTTCCACCACTGATAAGTTTTGGGAATTTTTAACATACCGAGAAATAAAATCAGTAATATTCTGCTCTTTAAAAACTATTATCCTTGCTTTAATTTTAAAATCAACTTTAAACTCCTTAGCTAGATCGCCGGCTTTATTTGAATCGTCGGTTTTTTCCATTTCTATACTTAAAGCTTCATCTAAAATTTTAAAATTATCCAATAGACTTAGCTCTGCTTTCACTTGCCTGATCCCTTGTTCTTTTATAATTTCTTTGGCTTTTTCAAGATCTTCTTTGCTTACAAAACTGGATCGGCCGACAAAACCGCCTGAAAATTTTTCAAATGATTTTACATAAAAACCTTGATATTTTTGGCTGCCCAGAAACCCTGGTATTCTGAAATCAGAAGGTTCGATATTATATTCTTCGCCGGCCCGATCAGCGACAATTTCAACTTCTATCTCGCCGGGTTTAAATTCATTGCCGATTTTAGCTTGTCCGGGCACAATTATTGCTTTAGGAATCCTGAAAACCAGTCCTTCGGCTGTTTGAAACCTTGTTGTGGCCACTAAAATCTGGGGCGAAGCGCTGAAATTATTATAAATGACGGCTTTGCCTTTGGCTTTTTGAAAAACGTCTTTCTCGGCGCTTGAAGTAAATATTTTAGAAATTACTTTTTCAATTTCAATCCATTGGCCCGGCACCATTCCATAGACTTCATCATTTTTGGTGATATCAGTTAAAATAACCACTGGTATATTTACCGAAAAATCGCTTTTACGGGGAATTATTTTTATATTTACTTCGCTTAAAGAAGCAAGGACGATGAAAATAAATAAACCGATGGCAGAGCCGAGAAGAATTAAGATGAATTTTTTGGAATCTTTTTGCAGCAGCCCCTTTAGACGGGACGGCGGCCTTGCCCCGTACGAAGCAGAGGCGCGCCGTGAGCCTTCGCGGCTTCGTTCGGAGTTTGCCGGCATCTTTCTTGAAAATTCTGAATAGAAAGAAAACAGGTCTTTATCTTTTTTGGAGTTATTGCCTTTAGCGCCCGCTTCAACGATTTTTTGTCCGGAAGAAATTATTGAAACTTCCTTTTTTAACTTGTCGAAATGGGCTTTCAACTTTTCCAGTTTACTTTTATTTTTAAAGACCGGGTTTGATTTTGGAACAATTAAAATTAAGTTGTCAGATCCGGATTCTCTGACTGCTGCTAGAATATCTTGAAAATTGTCGCCTGAAGCGATATTTATTATTTTCATAGTTTTATAGTTTTATAAATTTTTTTTCTTGATTTACTTTTGAAATTTCTTTGTGTTTTTTTTCTTCTTCTTTAAAACCTTTGAGATCTATCTCCATATCTTTTTCTTTAGCAATGTCCTGCATAATATCCAACGAAACCCCCATACTTTGTTGAATACCAAAAACATAAACTCCCGGAATCATTTTTTGGTCTCTATTTTTAAATTCTATAATGCCTTTTTCAAATTCCTTTATCCCTTTATCAAGAGCCTTTCTGAATTTTTTAAACTCTTCATTGAATATTTCCAATATTTTTTTCTTATTTTTTTCCAGATCGGGATAATATTCTTTATAAATGTTTATTATCGTTTCTACAGAACGTTGCAAAAAATCATTAGCTAAATTCAGCTTTTTTGAATGCCTCATTATTTTTCTGATTAGCCGCCTTAAAACGTAGCCCTTTTCTACATTAGACGGTACAATCCCCTCAGAAATAACAAAAGTGCTGGCTTTCAAATGATCGGCAATTATTCTTTCGGATCTTTGATTAAAATCATAATCATGATCATACAAGTTTTTACTTCTTAGTTCAGTTATTATCGGTGCGAAAAGATCGGTTTCGTAAACCGATGGAACTTTTTGCGTAAATATTAATATTCTTTCAAAACCTAAACCTACGTCCACGCCATTTTGTTTTAACGGTATTAATTCTTTATTTTTATTGCAGAAATATTCATTAAAAACTAAAGTGCCTATTTCTATGCCATCAATGTAAACTTCATTAGCCGGCCCGCAAGGGCCTTCGTCTCCTATTGGCCCCCAAAAATTATCTTTCCTAATGCCTAAGCTAATCTGTTTATTTTCAAAACCTAATGATTTCCATATTTCAAAAGATTCTTTATCAAATGGCGCCTGACTATCGCCGCCAAAAACAGTCGGCCTAATCCTCTCTTTGGAAAGTCCCAATCCATTTACTATAAAATCATAAGTCCATTCTATTGTTTCTTTTTTAAAGTAATCCCCAAAAGAAAAATAGCCCAACATTTCAAAAAATGTACCATGACTTGTATCTCCTACTTCATCAATGTCAGTAGTCCTTAAAGATTTCTGAATCGATATTAACCGACGGATCCCAAAGTCTTTTATCGGATCGGCTTCGCCGGTATAATACTTTTTTAATTGCTGTACTCCAGCAGTTGTAAAAAGAACTGATGGGTCGTCAGAAGTAAGTGAACTAGATGGAATTAATTTATGACCTCGTTCTTCAAAAAAGTCTATAAATTTTTTTCTAACTTCATTTTGGGTCATTAAAGAATAATCCCGCCGCCTAATAATTCGTTGCCTTTATAAAAAACAGCTGATTGCCCCGGTGCAACCGGCGTATTATTTTCTTTTATTTTAACCAAAGCTTTATCAAAATCATTTTTAACAATGGCGCAATTCAGGTCTTTTTGCCGATATCTTGTTTTCACCTTGCAATCCAGCGGCAGTTTTTCTTTTTGATTTATCCAATTAAAATCCATAATTCCTAATTCCTGATTCTTTATTTCTAGCCTTTCCTCAACATATAAAACGTTATTTTTAAAATCTTTATCTACGACATAGTACGGTTTCCCAGCGCTTAAATTCAACCCATGCCTCTGGCCGATAGTATAAAGCCAAGCGCCATCGTGCTCTCCTAAAATCTTTTCATCGCTTTTTCTCAAAACCGAACCTTTTAATGGCTCAATCCATTTTTTCAAAAATTCGCTGACTTTAAGCGAACCGACAAAACAAACTCCTTGACTATCTGGCTTAGCCCAATTAGACAGGCCGGACTTTTTAGCCATTTGCCTCACTTCGTTTTTATTCCAATTTCCTATCGGAAAAAGGCAATACTTCAACTGCTTTTGAGTAAGAGTGTATAAAAAATAAGATTGGTCTTTATTTAAGTCTCTGGCTTTAAATAATTTATTATTAACTTTCCTGACATAATGACCAGTTGCAATATAATCAGCTCCTAATTCCAGAGCTTTGTCCAAAAACACGCCAAATTTAATGAATTTATTGCACATCACGTCGGGATTAGGCGTGATTCCCCGTTGATAGCCTCTAATCATATAATCGGCCACGTATTTTCTGTATTCTTTTGAAAAATCCCAAGTCAAAAGCGGAATGTCAAGTTTCGCCGCCACTCGCAAAGCATCTTCGCGATCCTGCCGCCAAAGACAGTAGTCTAAAGTTGAATCATTAAGCTCATCTAAGGTTCGACCTTGAGAGATAGGCTGCCATGGACGCATAAAAACACCAGTTACATTATAACCTTGTTTTTTCATCAAAGCCGCGGCCACCGAAGAATCAACTCCGCCTGACATCGCTACGAAAATTGTTTTCTTTTCGTTTTTTTTCGACATAATCAGCTTATATTAATTGTTTGTCACTTGTTTTGGCAATTCTTTTTCTATCTTGGCCGCTTTCTGTAAGACAAGGTTTGAATAATACCGGCAAATGCTCTGACGGCAATTCGCTTTTCCACTCAAATAGGCATTGGCCGCTTTTATTTCGGCTGTTTGATTTTGACTAGTAGCTCCGGAATTAGCCAAATAAACCGCCGCAGCCATAAAAGCATCTTCAATACTCCAGGGATTAGGCGGGTTATGGCCGGTAAGTCTTGCAACTTCGGTTTCGTAAATAAGCCAGGTCGAAGGAATAAACTGGGCTGGCCCGAGCGCTCCGCCACAGCCATAATTCGGCGCCCTTGAAACTTTGACTGAGTCAGCACTTAATCCAAGTTTTTCTATCACTGCAAAAAAAGCGTTTTTTTCAGTTTCGGCCCGAGTCGGCTTGCCTAATCTTTTATAGCAATTATACATATCATTAAGCCAGTTGCCGGTACCGACATTGCGGCCAAGTCCGGATTCAACATCTAAAATGGCCAATAAAAACGCCGGCCTGATACCAACTCTTATCGCCGCGAGCTGACCGAATTTTAAAGCTTCTTCTAAGGTAATCCCCTGCTCAAGTAAAAATCTGACCTGGCTTCTTATTTTTTCAATATCCTGATTAGTCTGTTTGACCAGCTGCTGGAATTTTTTTTCCTCTCCCTTGGTTACTTTAAGAATATCGTCTTTCTCTTTTTTTCTTGAATCAACTTCCCGCTTTTGGATTTCCTGGATATTTTTCAGGTCAACCTGTTCGCTCTGTCTCTCTTCTAAATCTTCTTGCTTCTGCTCAAGTTCCGTTTTCAACTGCTTTAAATCTTTAATGGTAACTTGGGCTTTTTCTTGAGAATCCTTGATGCTTTCAAGATTCCCGAAAAAATCGGAAAGGCCCCGGTTTTTAAGTAAAATTTCAAGTAAATTTTCCTGGTCGCTTTGATGAACCAGCCTAATGAATTGAATCAGGCTTCTTTTTATTTTTTCTATTTTAGAAAGAGCTTCATCTATACTTTTTATCGTTTCATCTATTTCTAGTCCGGTTTTTTGAATAGCTAAATCAAGAGTTCTTATTTCAAGCTGAAGCTGTTTGATTTGGGTGTCAAAAATGAAAATTTCGTTTTGGAGCGTTCTGGCCGCACCCTGTTTTTCAACTATCTGATTTTCATATTCCGTTTTCTGTCTTTCCAATTCCTGAATCTGGCGCTCTCTATCAGAGATTTCCTGTTGGACATCGGCTAAAGTAAAATTAAAAATTAAAAATAAAAAAATAAAAGACAATAAAAATATGGATTTTTTAGTAATCATAATGGAGTCAAGTTTTTTATTATAATGGATGTATTATCCATATAGCATAAATGGCAGAGTAATTATAGTTTTTACTACTCAAAAAAAATAGCATAAGCTGCACCCAGGGCAAACAAAATCATTATTCCGTTTAAAATCCATGCTGGCAGATTTAATGAATATTCCGGCTCGCGGTTCCCCCCTTTTTTTGCCGCCTTATACATAAAAACCAAGACTACCCCTTCAATTCCGATGGCCACCGAACCAGCTAAAGAAATCACTTCAATAAAATTCCTGACTCCGAACCAAAATAAAATAAAAGGGATAAAAACGGCCAGAGCCCAGGCTTTAAATTTTTTAAATCCGTAATCAAGTCGGAATGTTTCGATTAAAACTGAGGCCAAAGCCATAAAAGAAGTAGTGATGGTTAAAAGACCGAAAAAAGAAATAAGGAAAATAATTCGGTAGTCCAGAAATTCGGCCAACCCACTGACCACGTCGGGCGAAGTGGTTTCTCCGGAAATGCCGACCACCGCTAAAGTAAAAACGAAATAAAGAAGCGCCGGAATCAGACTGCCCCATAAAATTGATTTTTTCAAAATACCGGGGTGGTCTTTTAAAAGCTCGCGCTGGAGCGGAATAGCACTAAAACCGGCATAGGCGAAAAGCAGGATGCCGTAAGGCAAAAACCAAAATTCGCTAGTGGAAAGCATGGCTAAATTAGATAAATCAATTTTAGGAATCCCAAAAATGAAAATCAAAAAAACGATAACCGTAAAAAAAGCAACCATAAAAAATTCAAACCAGGCTACCGCCCTCAAACCGGCTAAAACAGCCAAAGAAACAAAAATAAAAAATAAAGTGCTGTAAAAAGCCGGGGCGGTGTAAAACCAAGAAACGAAGATATTAAAAAGAAAACTTCCGCTTATTATTATGTAGGCTAGCAGGGCCCCGTAAATGCCGGCAAACCAGGCGAAAGCGGCCATTTTTTTTACTCCTTGGCCTAAATAAATTTTGGTGTAACCGGTGAATTGATGCAATTCTTTGGTCCTCAAAACCACTTCGCCGAAAATCAGATTTATTATCAAACTGACTGCGCCAACAAAAACCAAAAATAAAAAACCGGCCAAAAAACCGGCCTTGGCGAATGAAAATGGAATTCCAAAAATACCGACTCCGACAATCGTCCCGATTAAAATTGAACTAGCGTATAAAAAATCTTTTCTGCCCTTTTTAAAAAGCAACTGTAAAAATAACGGCCAGCCACAATGCTACGACCAGAAGAATACTTCTCCCTTCTTTAACCAACTGGGGCCTTTTCAAAAAATAAAGTCCCAAAATTACTCCTACGATCGGTGCCAAAATGGCCGAAATAAGGCCGACAGCCAATAAAGATTTTGATGACGGAAAAACTATAAAATCGGAATTCATGAAATATAAGTCCTTTGGGCAATTAAACTTCGGGGTTGAATTTTTTGCTCTTTGGAATCTTTAGGCCATCTTAAAGCCGCTTTCAAGACATCGTCCATGTGCTCGACAAAAATAAAGTCCACTTCTTTTTTGATTTCTTTGGGCACATCATCAAGATCTTTCTCGTTGTCTTTGGGCAGAATTATATTTTTTATGCCAGCCCGGTGGGCAGCTAGAACTTTCTCTTTAATTCCGCCGATTTCAAGAACCTTACCTCTTAAAGTCACCTCTCCGGTCATAGCTACGTCTTTTCTGACTTTGACTCTAGTAAAAAGCGAAACCAAAGCAGTGGAAATAGTTACTCCGGCCGAGGGGCCGTCTTTAGGAATGGCGCCTGAAGGAACATGGATATGAATGTCATAATTGTAAAAATCTTTTGCTGGACTTGAAGTGTTTGATGAAGTGTAAGCCCGGGAAAAAGACAAAGCCGTCTTAGCCGACTCCTTCATCACGTTGCCTAAATGGCCAGTTAATTCCAGCTTCCCTTTACCAGGCATTTTGGTCACTTCAACCGCCAAAACTTCCCCGCCGACCGAAGTCCAGGCCAACCCTGTGGCTACTCCAATTTCGTCTCTTTTTTCGGCCAATTGGGAAGTATACCTTTCCGGACCCAAAAATTTCCTCAATGAAGTAAGCTCAATCGAAATTTTCCCGGCTTTCCTACTGTTTTCAACTATATTTCTAACATTTTTCCTGATCACTTTGGCTAATTGCCTTTCCAAATCCCTTACTCCGGCTTCGCGGGTATATTTAGCGATTACTTCTTTAACTGCCGGACCGGTAAAATTGATTATTTTTTCAACCCCATGCTCTTTAAGAAGCCTGGGAATCAAAAATCCCTCAGCGATGTGGAATTTTTCATGCTCGGTATAACCAGGAAATTCTATTATTTCAAGTCTGTCCCTTAAGGCCGGCGGAATAGTGTCTAAAACATTAGCCGTAGTGATGAATAAAACATTAGACAAATCAAAGGGCACCTCCAGATAATGATCAGAAAAAGAATGATTCTGCTGGGGATCAAGCGCCTCTAAAAGAGCGGCCGACGGATCGCCTCTGAAATCGTAACCAATCTTGTCTATTTCATCCAGCATGAAAACCGGATTATTTACTTTAACAGTATGGATGCCTTGAATAATCCGGCCAGGTAAAGCGCCGACATAAGTCCGGCGGTGGCCCCTTATCTCGGCCTCATCTCTTACCCCGCCCAAAGAAATCCTCAAAAACTTCCGGCCTAAAGACTTTGCAATAGACTGGCCGATTGAAGTTTTTCCGGTCCCGGGCGGACCAATAAAACAAAGAATCGGACCCTTGATTTTGCCGACTTGTTTTTGAACAGCCAGATATTCCAAAATCCTCTCCTTGGCTTTTTCAAGGCCGTGATGATCCTCTTCCAGAATCTGGAAAGCCCTTTTGATATCTATTTTGCTTTTAGTCGAATCTGACCAGGGCAATTCAACCAGCCAGTCAAGATAAGTCCTGATGTAAGAAACCTCGGGGCTGAAAGACGGCATTTTTTCCATTCTCTCAAGCTCTTTAGATGCCTTAGCCTCCACTTCTTTAGGCATTTTCGCGTCTTTTATTTTTTTACGGAGCGTTTCAAATTCGGTTTTTTCACCGGAAAGCCCTAATTCTTTTTCAATGCTCCGAAGCTGCTCCCGGAGATAAACCTCCTTTTGCATTTTGCCAAGCTGCTTTCTGGTTTCTTTAGCTAATTTCTTCTCCGTTTCTAAAATCTCAACTTCTTTAAGAAGCCTTTTATTGATTTCCTTAAGGGGTTCTCTTATGTCAACCGTTTCTAGTATTTTCTGCTGGTCGGCAGTATTAAGATAGCCCAGTATGGAAAGTTGAGAAACAAGAATATAAAGAACCTGTTCATGATCTTTTATGTTTTGGATTAGGTTAAAAAAATCCTGGGGAAGAGGCCTTATGACTTCCGAAATTTTAGCGAAATTTTCTAAAATTGACCTGATTAAAGCTTCGGCTTCAACTCCTCCATTAGTTTCAAGAGTTAAAGGCTCTATTTTAACTGAAAGATAAGGCTCGGTTTTGGAATAGTTTAAAATTCTGACTCTTTTAATGCCTTCCACTTCCACTCTGGCTGTCCCGCCGCTCGTTTTCATAATCATGTTTATCCTGCCAAGAGTGCCGACGGAGTAAAGATTTTCCGGAATAATTTCTTCGGAGTGGTTTTTCTGGGCTATGAAGACAGCCAGCTTATCTTCAGACATGGCTTTATCCAAAGCGGCCATGGTTTTGGGCCGGCCGATTAAAAGGGGCAAAGGGACGATTAAAGTAGGAAGTAAAACTACTTCCCGCAAAGCGATTACCGGAAGCTCCTCTTTAACAGAAAAATTATTAGCTTTAAATTCCGCCATTTTTTTATTTATTACTTTTTATTTATTACTTAAATATACTTCGTCGCCTTCTTTCACTTTCTCCTTCACTTTTATTCCAACCACATCGCCTTTTCCGGCCTGATCAATCTGGTCATGCTCAATTTGCATTGAATCAACCATTTGTTCAAAATCGACGCTCTTGCCCTTTACATGGATGGTATCATCCTTTTTCAGCTCATTCGACAACTCGACTATTCCGACGCCGATGCCATTATAATAATGGGTTATTTTTCCAACAAGTTTTTCCTCGTTGTTCATAATTTAATTTGTTTAAAGTGAGAAAACGACCTATTCCCCTATTGGCGGGGAAATTTTTAATTCTTTTTGCCCCTCGGCAATTAATTTTATAAGCTTAGCTACCAGTTCTTTTGGTTCATTGGAAAAAACCACCTTGCCGGCGCCGTGCCGATGAGGATCTTTAATGTTAATCAAAAGATTAGAAATCTCTTCGGCTGTACCGCCAGTGCCGGTTAAGACTCCGATTGGTTTATTATCTTCCAAAGCAATTGTAAATTCATTCAAAGTTCCAAAGCCACCACATATTACGATAACGGCGTCGGCAGACTTTGTCAATAATAAATTTCTTCCTGAATAATCAAATCCAGTAAAAATGATGGTATCATAATATTGAGTCGGAAGTTTATAAGTTTTCAGGTGGTGCTGAAAAGAGGCGGCCGGACTCATACCAATGACGATACCGCCCTCCTCTTTTGCTCCCTTGGCTGAAAATTCAGGAATACCGGTAGTGGCGCCAGTAATCAGTATTCCGCCTTGGCGGATTATTTCCCGACCAACTTCTTCAGCTTTTTGAGGAGTATCTATTTCACAAAAACCCTGATCAGCTGCTCCGGAAACGGCAAATTTATATTTCATTATTCTTAATTATATGGATTCATGTCCATATAATCAATATTCGTAATCAATAGCAATACTTAAATCAAAGAAATCAAATATCCGATTATCGACATTACTGCAATCGGCGGCAGAGCCGCCATCGGCCGCCGGGTTTTCTGGATAATAAAAAGATAATAAGTCAAAAAAAGGCCAAATATAGAAAATAGAAAAACAACCAATCCATGAGCCAAGCCATGAAAACCAATAACCGAAGCAATCAAAAGAAGCGGCATCACTATATCGCCTGAACCTAAAATCATAAATTCTTCACCGGGCCTGACATTTTTAAGATTTTCTTTCCAGCCCTGAAGTTTTTGAGGAATAACAAAGCCGAAAATGGCTTTTGATTTAATCATATCTTCAGCCATCTTAACCATGTGGCCAGTTTTATAAACGGCGACAATGTCGTAAAAAGATAAAACCAACAGTAAAATAATAACTGGCAAAGGCGCAAACGACATCCCTAAAACGGCGCCAATGCCGGCCAAAGCCAGGACAATTCCGATATTGTGAAGCAGGACGATTTTTGCTTTTAAAACCCCGAAAGCAAGCAAGACAGCGGCAAAAGTAGAAAAAACCGATTCATTTGAAATTAGAGAAAAAACAGTCTGGCTGCCGGAAAAAATGGCGAGGCTAAGAATCAATCTAAAAAAGAAGGCTGATTTGCGGAAGTTTCTAGCGAAATAGATGAAAACAGCTAAGAAAATCAGGGAAAAAACTACCTCGCCAACGCTAAAATCAACAATAATTTGTTCTTTAATTAAAGTTTGGCCTTTTAAAACTACAAAAATCCCAATCAATTGGGTAGCCGCAAAAAGTAATAATTCTTGAAAAAACAAAATCATGTTATTTATAATAAATTCGGTTATTCACCCGCAAATCGATGTATTGAAGGTTCTGTCGGCGGTCGACGGACAACTTCTCCTCCAAAAATTTTTTAAGCACCACCAACTGAGCCTGAATGTTACTTTCTTTATCCAAATAAATATACCAGCCATCCTTGGTTTTTATCCAAAACTCAAACGAGTCTGGTGGCAGGAAAAAATTATTATAGGCGACTATTTTTAACTCGTCCAGAATATCTTTGGTTAAATTTATTTTTTCAAAAAGTTCCTTGTCGTCAAAACTGTCAGTCAATTTAAAATCACCACCCCGGCCGTCTTCTATGGCTAAAAATGTTTCGCCTGAAAATCGGGCAGCTGGCTTGAATAAAAATCCGTCTTTATCAAAATAAAAACATCGATCATTGCCGCTTCGACACCATATCCCAGTCGTTTTCCTTTCATCTATCCTAACGTTTAGATATTTATTGAAAAAATTTTTGCTTACGTTGGCTTGGCCGATGATCGGAAAATTTTTTTTGAGAGAATTTTCTATCTTTTGAGAGCTAGAAAAAAGAATATTTGAAAATGGTTTGATTATTTTTTTAATTTCTTCTTCGCCTACTTTTTGATTGCCGCTTAATTCAATTCCCTTTACTGAAAACCAGCCGGAAAAAAATAAGGCATAAACGACAAATATAATGAAGAACGATAACGAAGAAACGACCAAAAAAGCGACTCTGATTTTTCGCTTTTTTCTTTTATCCCTTAACTCGTCCCGGTAGCCATGATTAAATTTTGTCATTCTTTAAAGATACTTCTTGAGAGCTTTTGGAATTTTTATTGAACCGTCTTTCTGCTGATAGTTCTCCAAAATGGCAATTGGGATTCTGGACATGGCGAAAGCGGTTCCGTTCAACATATGAACAAATTCCAAATCGCCGTTTTTTCTTCTTAGCCTGATGGCTAGACGCCCTGACTGAAAATCGGTCGCGTTTGAAGTCGAATGGGTTTCTTTATATTCGCCCAGTCCTGGAAACCAAGTTTCAATGTCAAAAGTTGAAGCCAGAGGTCTGGCTAAATCTCCGGTTGAAAGATGAACCACTCTGTAAGGCAAGTCCAGCTCTTTCATTAATTCTTCTTCAATCGCCAAAAATAATTTATGCTCTAAAGCCGAATCTTCCGGCCGGGCATAAGAAAACATCTCCAATTTATCAAACTGGTGAACACGCATAAATCCGCGAACGTCTTTGCCGTAGCTTCCGGCCTCGCGCCTGAAACAAGAAGAAAAAGCGAGATACCGGACCGGCAGATCTTTTTCGCCAAAAACTTCATCCATATGCATCGGCCCGATTGACTGTTCCGAAGTGCCGACCAGATACTCTCTATCTTTTTCCAAAAAATATTTATCTTCGCGGTCAGCTTCCGTATCAATATATCCCATTCCTTTCATCGCTTTTTCGTTTATCAAAACAGGCGGAATCACCGGAATAAATTCTTTGCCAGAAATACTTAATTTATTTTTCTTGGCAATTTTTCCAACCCATTTTTTGTCGGTCAGTCTAGCCAAAGTAAAATTTATCAGAGCGAATTCAAATCGGGCGCCAAGGCCTTTCAAATAACCAAAGCGCGAACCGGAAACTTTGGCTGCCCTTTCGATATCAATAACTTCCAGCGACTCCCCAAGTTCGTAATGCTTTTTTGGCTCAAAACTAAATTTCGGCCTCTTCCCTACTTCATATAAAATTTTGTTGCTTTTCTCGTCTTTGCCGACCGGAACATCGGGTAAAGGCAAATTCGGCAGCTGATGTAAATATTCATTTAAATCTTTTTCAACTAATTCCAATTCATTCTCGAGAATTTTAATTTTTTCTTTGAGTTTTTTGAGATTTTCAATTTCCACCGGCGGCGGCGCGGCCTTTGATTTTTTATTTATCTCAGCTCTCCCCTCTTCCAGTTCTCCCAAAACATGTCTCCGCCTTTCATCCAAGCTCAAAATCCTATCTACTAATTCAGCATCAAAATTCCTCTTCTTCAAGCTTTCTTTAACTTCTTCCGGATTTTGACGAATAAATTTAGTGTCGAGCATCAATCCTTAGGCTTCATCGTCGGAAATAAAATTATTTCCCTTAAATTATTTGAATTAGTCAAAAACATCACTAACCTGTCTATGCCTATTCCAATGCCAGCCGCTGGCGGCATTCCGTATTCTAAAGCCTCCAGAAATTCCTGGTCATAAGGATGAACTTCATCGCCTTTTAATTTCTTCTGCTCTTTAAATCTTTCTTTTTGATCCAGAGGGTCATTAAGTTCTGAAAAGGCGTTGCACAATTCAAAGCCGCCGGCAATAAGCTGGAACCTGGCGACATGATGCTGATCTTCTCCTAACTTCTTGGCCAAGGGCGACAATTCAACCGGATGGTCAATCACAAATGTCGGCTCAATGATTTTCGGCCGGATCAGTTTCTTAAAAATTTCATCAGGATTATCTTTTTCTTTCACCAACTCATTAAATTTAATTCTCTTGAATGGTTTTTTAAAATTTTCATTTAAATGAACGAAAAGATCCTCTGTAAATTCCATCAGCCAATTATAATCCCGATAGGCGAAATAAGCTTCTAACATCGTGAATTCCGGATTATGGTCACGGTCAATGCCCTCGTTTCTGAAATTCCGACCAATTTCAAAAACGCTTTCAAAACCGCCGATTAAAAGGCGTTTAAGATAAAGTTCGGGCGCCACTCGAAGGTATAAATCCAAATCAAGAGTGTTCATATGAGTTTTAAAAGGTTTGGCTAAGGCGCCGCCAGGAATAATTTGGAGAATCGGAGTCTCAACTTCAACGCTTCCTCGATCCGAAAAATACTGCCTAATTTTTTGGATTATTTTAAACCTGGATTCAAACTTTCTTTTAACATTTTCGTTAAATATTAAATCCAAATATCTTTTTCTGAATCTTTCTTCGTTGTCCTGAAGACCGTGCCATTTTTCCGGCAAAGGCAAAAGCGTCTTTGCCAGCATTCGGAAACTTTGGACTTCCAGAGTCGGCTCACCGACTTTGGTTTTTATTAAGACGCCGCCTACCTCAATAAAATCGCCGATGTCGAAGTTTTCAAGAAAAAAACCGAAATCTTTTTCACCTAATGCATCTTTTTTGAAAAAAAGCTGAATCTTGCCGCTCTCGTCTTTTAAATCGCCGAAAACAGAACCGCCGTGATCCCGCAAAGACATCAATCGGCCCGCCAGGGTAATTTTCTTTTTCCCCTCCGATAATTCCGCGAAATTTTTCAGTGTTTCCGCGGTTCCCCGTGAACGAAAACTCTCGGCCGGATACGGATCAATCCCAGCTTTTCTTATATTTTCCAGTTTCTTCAGCCTCGCTTTTCTTATTTCTTCCAGGGCCATAGATTCAGGATACCAGAAAAAATTTATTGCGAAAAGCTACACCCTTGTCGGTTTTCGCAAAAAAACGCCGCGAGTGTTAACAATACTGCGGCGTTGAGTTGATTCCAATGACCAACTAGTTTACCAACTAGCCGATGTGTTGTACTTGAACTCGACGATGCGGAATTCTTTTGAGACGAATGCTGACATCACGGCCTTGACAGCTCTAAGGGTAATCGTTTTCCCTTTTTGTCCTTCGTGACGTTCGGTACGTACACCCTTGATGACCCGGTTGCCCATGCTGTTGATCAAAAAGATGTAGATACCATACTGCTCACCTTCCAATCCGAAGAGTTGGTCGGCTGGAAGCCCAATCTTGCATATTACAATGGCGTTTTCGTCATCTATATTTGCAAGATCTTCGAGAATGTGATCATCTAAACCATCAATTTCGTGGAAGAGGCGTGGCTCTTCGAGTCTTACTCGTTCGGTCGTAGTCATAGAAAATCTCCTCTCATCTCATCAAAATTTACCAACTAAGGTCTATAGAGAGGTTACTAATCTAAACTTGGTTTGTCAAGGCTTTTCTGAACTAAAAAATGAAGAAACGAAGATGTGATTTTTTGGAAGCGAGGGGTATAACCAATTTCTTCCGTATAAAGCAATCGGAAAGCGACGAGGTGTAGCGATTTCTGAACTACAAGGGAGTAGATACAAATAACTGAAGCGGGTGAAAATTTGGCGATGACAAATAGGGTGGAGGGTGCCTTATTTGTCGCCAAATTTTAGTGAAGATAAATTCTTATTTACGGAACGGTATCCGCTGAAAGATTATTTGTCTGCGAGTCTTGAGAGAAGAAAACGCTATGCCGAGTTGCTTTCCATTCAAAGTATCTCCAAAATCTTGTACTTGGCTTTGCCTTTGGGCGTTTCCACTTCAACTTCCTCGCCTTTCTTCCGCCCTAAAAACGCTTTACCCAAAGGCGATTCGTCAGAAATAAAGCCCTTAGCCGGATCAGCTTCTGAAGAACCGACGATGGTGAACTGCTTTGCCCCGAATTTTGATTCGGTCTTTATTTGAGAGCCAATTTCAACCTCTTCGTGGCTATGGCCCTTCCCTTCGGCCAGAATTTCCGCCCGTCTTAAAATTTCTTCAATTTCTAAAATCCTTCCTTCATTGAAAGACTGGATCGACAAGGCCTCCTGATATTCGGCGTTTTCAGATAAGTCTCCGAGCGTTTTCGCTTCCTGAATTTTTTGGGAAATTTCAAGGCGCGAAGATCTCCTCTTCTCAAGTTCGTCTTTTATTTTTTTTAATCCTTCTTGGCTAAGATACATAAAAACTATTTTGCAAAGTAATCTTTCAGTATTCGATACGCTATCTGATGTGGTATATAACTTCCTTCTTTACCCGATTCCATCATTATTGTCAACGCAATCTGTGGATTATCATAGGGAGCAAAAACAGAAATCCAGGAATTGGTGCTTTGGCCCTTTATTACTTCAGCCGTTCCGCTCTTGGCCCCGACTTCAAAAGGCAAATCAGATAAAACCTTGGCCGTGCCAATCTCGGCGGCCAGTTTCATCCCTTCCCGGACAACCTCCAAATTTTCTTTGCTGAAATTGAATTCCTGGATAATTTCCGGCTCAAAAGTTTTAATAACAATGTTTTTTTCATCTAAAACCTTATCTGCTATGAAAGGCCGGTATAAAGCATGGCCGTTGCCCAAAGCGCCGATAAAAGAAGTAACCCAAAGAGGCGTAGCCAGTAAATCGCCTTGGCCAATTGAAACATTGAATGTGTCGCCCTTATACCAGGTTTCTTTGCGAAAATCTTTTTTCCATTCCGGACTCGGCACAAAACCGGCCGCCTCACCGTTTAAATCTATGCCCAAGAGAGAATTAATTTTAAAAAACTTAAAATACTCAGCAATCTTTTGAATGCCGAGCCCCTCAATGTCATAAAAGCCGCCACCAACGGTGTAGAAATAAATATCAGAGGAATTAGCGATGGCCTCTCTCATATTCACCCAGCCATGGTTTTTCCAATCTCTGAAAGTATAAATAATCTGCGGATTGTAAGGATTGGAAATAGTGATCAGACCGGGAGCATTGATTTTTTTTAACGGGCTGATCACCCCTTCTTCCAAAGCCGCCAAAGCGATAATTGGTTTAATCGTCGAACCCGGGGCGAATCGGCCAGAAATCGCCCGGTTAAACAAAGGTTCTCTCCGATTCTCAAAAAATAATTTGAATTCTTCGAAGCTTAATCCGCCGGCGAAGCTCGAATTATCGTATGAAGGCAGGCTGACTAAAGATAAAACCCGGCCGTCTCTCGGATCTATCGCCACCGCCGCTCCGGAGCGCGAACCGATTTCTTTCAAGGCTCTATCCAACTCCTGATATATATTTTTTTGCAATTCGGAATCTATATTTAAAACCAAGCTATTTCCCTTTTGAGGTTCTGAAATCTGATCTTCGTCTTTAAAACGATTGATGAGAATCTTGCCCCGCCGACCCCGGAGTTCGTTTTCATAAAAACTCTCAAGGCCTTCGCGGCCGATTTCGTCATTGATTTTGTAATAACCGTCCTTATTGAGATCATCTCGGTTAACTAAACTCACATAACCGATCAAATGCGAAAAAATCTGACCATCCGGATAAATTCTAGTACTACTAGTGGTAACAAGAAGATTCGGGAAGTTCAGGGCCAGGATTTTTTCCTTTTCCTCTCCGGTAAGATCCTTTTTTACCAAAAAAGAAGCCATATTCATACTCCTTTCAATCAGTTCTGAGAGCCAGTCATGGTGCAAGCCAAGAGCCTCCGACAATTTTAAAATTACCTCCTCTTTTTTACCGGCCGGAATTTTTGAAGGAAGGAACCAGAGGCTAAAAGATTCTTTATGCGAAGCCAAAAGATTCCCTTCTTTGGAATAAATCAATCCGCGCTGAGGAGGGAATGACACTGAAATAAATTGGTTTTTAGCCGAAAGGTCAGCGAAATAGTCGCCCTTTACAATTCCAAGATTAAAACCGGCAATCGCAAAAAATCCCAAAATCATCAGAATCCCGAAATAAAAAATAACAAAAAAACCTGACTTTATTGGCCCTTCAATCTTTGATTCAGACGAAACCGATTCTAAAAACGACTCTTCTGGTTCAAGAGCATCGCTATCTAAACTAACCTTATAACTTCTCATTATTGAAATTCTTCCTTATCGGTGCTAATTAAAATGTCTTTTAATTTATCAATATCTTCAAGGACGATGCCACAGCCCCTGACCACGGCCGTCAAAGGATCGTCGACTATTTTAACTGGAAGCTTTGTCTCATTAGCCAGTAAAACGTCAAACCCCCTTAAAAGGCTCCCACCGCCAGCCAGGTATATCGCTTTTTTAGTCAAATCAGAGATGAGCTCCGGCGGAGTGTCTTCAATAGTGTCTTTGACAGCGTTAATTATGATTCTGGTCGAACGCATCAACGCTTTTCTAATTTCCGAAGAAGTGATTTTAATTTCCTTAGGCAGGCCAGTAACAGCATCACGGCCGCTTATTTCCATATCCAGTTCTTCGACTTCCGGCCAGACCGAACCGATGGAAATTTTTATGTCTTCGGCCATCCGTTCGCCGATTAAAAGCCTAGACTCATCCTTAATGTATTGAATTATGTCTTCATTAAATTTATCGCCGGCGATTCTAATGCTCCGCAACGCAACCATCCCCCCTAAGCAAATCAAAGCCACTTCGGCCGTGCCGCCACCAATATCAACAATAAGATTGGCTTCTGGATCGTAAATCGGGAGTCTTGCGCCGATGGCCGCGGCCATCGGTTCTTCAATCAAATAAACTTCTCTTGCTCCGGCGTTGAAAACAGCGTCCTCCACGGCTCTTTTTTCAACTTCAGTCACGCCGGATGGAATTCCGATAACAACACGTGGTCGCGGCACCAGAGTAAAAGATTCTTTATGGACTTTGTCGATAAAGTATTTAAGCATCTGTTCGGTGACCTCGAAATCGGAAACAACTCCAGAAACAAGGGGGCGCGAAGCGACAATAAAAGGAGGGGTCTTACCGATCATTTTCTGGGCCTCGCTTCCAATGGCAATAATCTGGCCGGTTTTTTTATTAACCGACACGACCGACGGCTCATTAATGACAATCCCCCGCCCCTTAACATAAACAAGGGTATTAGCCGTACCTAAGTCTATGCCGATGTCTTTGGAGAAAGCGCCGAAAAATTTGTCTAGCATCCACCTTATCTTATTTTATCGACTAAATTAGTCAACTTAACGAGTTCGGTTTTTTGTTGTTCCCTTGATTTAATCTCCGCCGAGTTTTTCTCTAAGGTTTTTTCACTAACCACAATCCGAATCGGGCAGCCGATTAAATCGGCATCAGCGAATTTTTCGCCCGGGCTTTGGGCTAAACGGTCATCGTATAAAACTTCGGTTCCGGCTTTTTGTAGATTTTCATAAATTTTGTCGGCTTCTTCATTTTTACCGTTCAAAACAATTAAATGAACTATAAACGGCGCGACGTTTTGCGGCCAAATAATTCCGTTCTTATCATTATAAATCTCTACTATCGTACCCATCAGTCGGCTAACACCGATTCCATAAGAACCCATCACCACCGGTTTTTTATCTCCATTTTCGTCTACAAAATAGAGTCCTAAAGCTTCGGAATACTTAATGCCGTTTTTAAAAATATTGCCAACTTCTATTGCTCTTTTTTCTGATATTTTACCGGCGCATTTAGGGCATTTGTCGCCATCTTTCAGTTTTGTAATTTCTTTATTTTCCGAATACTCGCATTTCGAACAAACGTAAATCGTATCTTCTCCAATATCGGCTAAAACCTGAAATTCATGCGTAAAATTATCAGTAAAGACCCCGCCTCCAGCCAAAGTGTAAATTGTTCTTAACCCGCAATGTTCAAAAACTTTTAGATAAGCAGCTTTTACTTTTTCATAATAACTATTCAAATCTTCTTCCGAGACATGAAAGCTATACAAATCCTTCATCATAAATTCTCTGCCTCTTAAAAGTCCGGATTTAGGCCTGGCTTCATGCCTGAATTTTGTCTGTATTTGATAAGCATAAAACGGCAAATCTTTGTATGAATTGATAAATTTAGCAGCGATATCCGTTAAAACCTCTTCATGAGACCAACCAAGAACAAAATTAGCCTCTTTTTCATTTTTTGATTTGGCAAAATAACCTACATCCAAATTCCACCTCTCGGTTGGCTCCATATATTTCTTATCAACCAAAGCCGGCATAAAAAGTTCCTGACCGTCAATTGCGTTCATCTCTTCTTTAATTATTTTCGTGATTTTTTCAACCACTCGCCAACCCAAAGGCAAAAATGTATAAACTCCGGCCGAATTCTTAGCAACAAAACCACCGCGGATTAAAAGTTTAGCGTTGATACTCTCCTCGTCTTTTGGAGATTCACGTAATGTTTTTGTGAAAAGTTGTGATAATTTCATTTTTGAGAAAGCCCGCAGGGTATAGTTGTTGAGGAACCTCGCGAGCCGAGCCGTTAAGAGGAGATGTTATATGTAGCGAGGCGAACGAGGAGCGAGGGTTTATTCTGATAAACAGAAGTCGGACACTGTACTCTAGTTGTACGAGGCCGAGCGTTTCCGAAACAACTATGCCCGAGAGGCTTTCTCGTTAAAAAAACTTAGCTACATCTTTAACTGTAATCCATATCATCAAAGCAATCAAAAAGGCGAATCCGGCCGCGTTTACGAATCCCTCAATTTTTTTTGGAACCGGCGAACCTTTAAATTTCTCAATGCCGATAAAAAGCAGCCTGCCGCCGTCCAGAGCCGGAAAAGGCATAATATTCAAAACAGCCAGATTTATTGAAAGCAAAGCCACAAATTGAAGCAAATAATTGAACCCGAGCCCGGCGGCTTGGCCGGTCAAAACCGCAATGCCGATCGGCCCGGAAACATCGCCGATTAAACGTGAATCAATAAAAAGATTCTTGAAAAAAATGCCGAGAGTAATCGTAATATTGACGGCCATAACTCCGGTGTCGCGAATCCCCCGCCAAATCGCCTCGTACCAGGGATAAGACACCACCCCGGTCTTAGCTAGATTGACGCCGATGGCGCCCTGTCCGGCTGGCGGGTTTTTTCTTGGAGTAAGTTTCAAATTAATTTCTCCGCCGTTTCTAAAAACAGTCAAAACTATTTCTTCGCCGCCGTATTTCTTTACAAAGCCCTGAACCTCTTCAACGCTTTTCGGTCTAAGTATATCACCGTCTTTTTGAATTTGTTCAATTTCATCTAAAGTTTTTAATCCGGCGGTGCGGGCGGGCGAATCTTGGGAAACCTGAATTATTTGGATTTTTACGTCTTTGGCGGCAAAATCTTCATTGCCGGCTAATCCGATTCTTAAACCCAAAGCATTCCCAAAACCGAGAAGAACCGCCGCTAAAAAAAGATTCATCAAAACGCCAGCTACGATGACTTGGGCCCGTTTTCCCGCCGGCTTTGAAGCAAAGCTTCTTGAATCGTTTTTTCCTTCTCCGTCTTCGCCGTAAATTTTCACAAAACCGCCGAAAGGAATTAAATTGATTGAATAAACTGTTTCGCCTCTTTTGACTCCGAAAAGACGCGGCGGAAACCCGAAACCGAATTCTTCCACCTTCATTCCGGCTTTTTTAGCCACATAAAAATGCCCGAACTCATGCACCAGCACTAATACTCCTAAAACAATGATAAAAATTATCGCCGTAAGCATCTATCCGCTTAATTCTTTTTCTTTCATCTCCCCCAATTCTTTCACTCTCTTATTAAATTCATCCACAATTTTTTGAAGCTCATCTTTAGCCCTGAATTTATCGTCCTCTGAAATCTTCTTTTCTTTCTCCAAATTCTGAACCTTATGCCAAACTTCGTCCCGGCCGCGCCTTATTCTTATCCGGGCCTGTTCAAGTTTGTCATGCAAAAGCTTTATCATTTCTTTCCTCCTTTCATCCACCAAAGGCGGTATTGCCAATTTTATATTCTGGCCGTCAATATTCGGATTCAAGCCAAGACGGCTTTCTTCAATCGCTTTAGCTACGGCGCTGACCCCATTTTTATCCCAGACCTGAATAATTAAGGTTTTGGCGTCCGGAACCATTATCGTCGCCACCTCTTTCAAATTCAATCTGGCCCCGTAAGCATCAATTTTTAAATTTTCAACTAAAACCGGCGAGGCCCGGCCGCCCCTTAACTGGGTAAGATCATTTTTCAAAAACTCCAAAACGCCGTTTAATTCCTTTTTTAAATTTTCTATTAAAGGTTTATGCATCAGAGTTTAATCATAAAATTCTCCAGAGCCAAACGATGGTTAAACTGCGGCCTTGAAAGAATGTTGTTTAAATGCAAAATTTCTTTAGCCAGCTTTTTGTCCGCCAGCGAAGCCGAATAAACAAACCAATCTCCGGCCGCCTTTTTTAAATCTTCGGAACTGCCCGAAATTTTCTTAGCCGTCTCAAACCGCTCTTTTAAATCGGCCTTCATCAACTTATTCAATAAACTAATATTTTTTTGGAAAATTTCAAAATTATCAGCCAAATCCATAGCCATACCCAAGGAGCCGTTAGAAAGCCTGGCAACAGATAAAGCAATATCTTTCTTTATTTTGCCGGCGCCGACCAGATGGCTTAAAATTTCTTCCTTCTTCAAGGGCCTGAATCTCATGGACTGACAGCGCGAAACCACTGTAGAAAGAAGCATTTTCGGAAGATGGCTTACTAAAAATAAGATGGATTTCCCCGGCGGTTCCTCTAAAATTTTAAGCAGGGCGTTTGAAGCGTCGCGGCCGAGGTTGTGGGCGTTATTAATGATTGCGATTTTATACTTTCCGAAAGGAGTCAGATGGATGAAATTTTTCAACTCCCTGATGTCGGCGATATGAACTTCATCCCCGCCTTTATCAATCACTTTTAAATCAAGATTACTGGCTGCCGGCCCGGCGATTAGTTCTGAAATTTTAAAAACAAGCAGCTTTTTGCCGACCCCTTCCGGCCCATAAAAAAGATAGGCGTGGCTTAAACTTTCTTGTTTTATCAAGTTTTCAAAATATTCTTTTATATTTTGGTTTCCAATAAAATTAGACATTAGACATAATCTCTTGGGCTATCATTTTTGCCGCCTCCGTTTTAATAAACTGCTTGATTTTCTCGCCAGCTCCAGAATTATTTAATAAATGTTTAATCTGATCAATCAAAATATGGGGTTTGAGATTTTCTTCTTCCAAAACCACCGCGCCGAATTTGGCGAACTCGGCCGCGTTTTCTTTCTGGTGGTTTCTGGCCGAATAAGGATAAGGTATCACAATTGACGGTTTCGCTAAAGCGGCGATTTCAAAAATGCTGGAGCCGGAGCGCGAAACCACCAAATCCGATATGGCAAAAGCGTTTTTCAATTCTTCTTCGTTTAAAAAACTATAAGCCCGGTAATTTTTTTCTATACTCTCGCTGAAACTTGACCTGCCTTCATTTTTCATATTATCCGTTTCTTTTTTAACCAGTTCAAAATTATTAACTCCGGTCTGATGGATAATCTGAAAATCTTTCACCAACTGGACTAAAGAATCAATCAGCAGATTATTTATAAACACGGCTCCCTGGCTCCCGGCTAAAAACAAAATCGTTTTTTTGCCGGAATCAAGGTTAAAAAAACCGGCCGCCTCGGCTTTATTGCCGTTAAATAAACTTTCCCTCACCGGATTGCCGCTTAAAACCGTTTTTTGAACGGAAAAATATCTGGCCGAGTTTTCAAAAGAAATGAAAACCTTTTTGGCAAATTTGGCTGAAAATCGATTGACCAAGCCGGGCACAGAATCCGACTCATGGATAAAAACAGGAATAAAATAAATCATGGCGACACAGGCCGGGATAAACGAAACAAAGCCGCCTTTTGAAAAAACAAGATTGGGCATAAAAACAAAAAGAATCCATAGGGCCTGAATCAAAGCGAAAGGAATCGTCAAAAAGGCAAAAAAATTCAGGCGGCCGCCTTCAACCCGTCTTAATTTGGGAGCTAAAATTTTTTTGAACCGAATGCCTTGGCTTTCAAATTCGCTTCTCCAACTATTTGAATCAGCCACGGCCATCAATTTCAAGTTTATTCCTTTTTCGCCGGCCATTTTTTGAAGCTCCCGGCTAACCGCGATTAAAGGATAAATATGTCCGCCAGTTCCTCCGCCGACAAGTAAAATTCTATAATTCATATAAAACCTTCTTTTTTTAATAACTTAGCTTTGGCTTTTGCCCCATGCGCGTATCCTCCAATCTTCCCATCGCCCCTAATAACCCGATGGCATGGCACATCATCGAACGGATTTCTATTCAAGGCATTGCCGACGGCCCGATAAGCCTGTGAGCGGCCGGCAAGCCGGGCAACTTCTTTATAAGTCAAAACCTTCCCTTTCGGGATTTTCCTAACAACATTGTACACCATTTTTTGAAATTGGGTCATTTTAAAAACTTAACCATATCCTGCCACTTTCTGGTATTTATAATGTCTTTCACTTCTGCCCAGCCCCTCCTCGCTTGAGCCACTCCCAATTCCAAATACTGAAAATGCAAAATACTGTGAGCATCTGAATCAATTGATAGTTTCACTCCGGCTTCAACCGCTTTTCTGATATGCTGATCTTTCAAGTCCAGCCGGCTCGGATAAGCGTCTATCTCCAAAATAGTCTTGGTTCTTTTGGCCGCTTTGATTAGGGCGTCAATATCTATTTTATAGGGTTCTCTTTTTTGAATCACCCGGCCGGTCGGGTGGAAAATTATGTCAATATCCGGGTTTTCCATCGCCCGAACAAGCCGATAGGTCTGTTCTTTTTCGGATAAGTTGAAATTTGAATGAACCGCTCCGCCGGCAACATCCAGTTTAGCTAAAACCTCGTCGGAGATGTCGGGCCGGCCGCCTTTTAAAATATTGACTTCGGCGCCTTTTAAAATTTTAATGCCACTTACTTGCTTTTGGACTTCGTCTATTTCCCGCATCTGCTTTAATAATTTTTTTTCATCCAAACCGCCAGTCATAGCCAGGCTCTTTGTATGATCAGTGATAACTATATATTCCAAGCCTGCTTTTTTGGCGGCTTCGGCCATTTCCTTGATTGAATTCTGGCCGTCGGTCCAATTGGTTTGAACCTGCAAATCGCCTTTCAACGAACCATACTCAATCAATTTTGGCAGTTTGTCTTCTTGAGCCGCTTTAATTTCACCCGAATTTATTCTGATTTCCGGTGGAATCCATTCAAGGCCTAGTTTTTCATAAATCTCTTCTTCTGTTTTCCTGGCTACTAATTTTTTACCCTTATATAATCCGTATTCATTCAGTTTATATCCCTTCTTGATTGCAATTTCGCGCAAAGCGATATTGTGGTATTTGTCGCCGGTGAAATATTGTAAAGCGGCGCCGAACGACGCCGGCTCTAAAACCCTCAAGTCCGCGTCCATTCCGTTGTTAAGCCTGATATTGGCTTTGGTCGGGCCTTTGGCGTAAATGTGGCTGGCTTCAGGCATTTTAACAAAATAATCAATCACTTTTCCCGGCTCTTTGGAAATCGCCAAAATATCCAAGTCCCCGACTGTCTCCTGCATACGTCTTATTGAACCAGCCGGCTCGGCAATTTCAACATAAGGCAAAGATCTTAACCGGTCTAAAATGGAATTGGCTAAAGGCCAGACAAAACCTAAGATAAAACGGCCCTGGCCGCTTTTTAAAAATTCAATGCCTTTTAAGATTTTTTCCTCCGACTTTTCGCCAAAACCTTCAAGGCTTCTTAACTTCCCAGCTTTAGCCGCTTTTTCAAGCTCACCGATTGTTTTGATTCCAAGTTCTTTATAAAGCTTATAGACGCTTTTGGGGCCAAGGCCTTCAATGGAAGTTAGGCCTTTGACATCAACCGGTACCTGTTTTTTTAGATATTCGTGCTCTTTAATCTGCTTTGTTTTTATGTATTCTTCAATTTTTTCGGCAATCCCCTGCCCTATTCCTGAAATATCCATCAATGCTTTCAACCCGCCTCTTATGTAAATGTCTTTGACATCTTCCTCCAAAGCTTCAATTATTAACCCTGCTTTCTCGTAAGCCCTTGGCTTAAAAGGAACCTCTTTCATCTCCAAAAGCATGGCCATTTCAAAAAGGATTTTTGAAATTTCTTGGTTCATTAGTATTACTTATATTATAAGCATTAGCTCTGGTTGTGTCATTTTCTTCTCTCAAGACTCGCAGACAAATAATCCTTCAGCGGATACCGTTTCGAAAAACAATCAGAGGCGAGTTCTGACGAGACGGAATCTGAAAAGTTATGAGTGACGAGCTAATGATGTTTTCGGCCGGGCTTTGGAAAAACCTGGCCCCGGCCGACTTTTCTCCTTAAATCCGAATAAATCTTAGTTAAAGTGATGGCCCCGGCGATGGCCACCAAACCAGCCACTAAAAAAACAGCCTTAAAGCCGAATTTCTCGGCCAGAATTCCGCCAAGGGCCGCGGCCGAAGCCGCGCCGATCCCGATAGAGACAGACTCCACCGCCCAATCAGTGCTTTCATGCATCTTATCAATATGGCGGGTAAAAATAGCGTTCCAAGGCGGAATGGCAAAAGCTGCGCCCATTCCGTAAATCGCATTAATAAGATAAAGATGAATTGGTTTAAAAGCAAAGATATATAAAAAAGGCACTAAAGCGATTAAAAAAGAACCGATGATTAAAGAATAAAAATCGTCTTTCTCGCCGTGGTTTTTATCAAGATAGTTAGCAATCGGAATCTGCAAAGATGATTTTACAATTTGAAAAATAGCCGCCGTAAAACCGATAATAGCCAAAGTTCCGCCTTCAATTTTTTGGGTAATAAAAACGGCGAAAACCGGACCAAAAACTGTAAATCCGGAAACTAATAAAAAGTCAGAGGTGACAAGAGTGCGAATTACTCGGTTAACTTTCATTGCTTCACCTGTGGCAATCCAAATCCAGTGGCATCATCGTCGCCAAGAGTCCAAATATCTTTGGCCATTTGGTGAAGTAAGTCACGGGTAGCCGAAGCTTTTGTTCCTTCTAGGGCAGTTGATTGCCAAAACTTGGCCGCTAATCCTGTTATATGCGGCGAAGCCATTGAAGTTCCGGATAAAATAGCATAGCCGCCGTTTTTCCAGGTCGATTCAATATTAGTTCCCGGCGCACCAAATTCCATATCTTTTTCTTCAACCACATAGGCCTGAGTTAAGAGATTCATACCTCGCGAACTCCAATCAGGAACAGAAATTGAAATATCTATCGCCCCAACAGCAATAGCCCCAACATTAGCCGCCGGATAATCAATGCTCGCCGGGTAAGGGCCGTCATTGCCTCCGGCGGCAACAATCAAAACATCTTTCGAAACAGCGTAATTCATGGCTTCCCGAATCAATGAGCTTTCGGCGTCAGCTCCCAAACTCATATTTATCACATTTGCTTCGTTATCGGCGGCAATTCTTATTGCATAAGCAATATCATCAGCCCAGCAAGAACCGTCATTGCCGCAGACTTTATAGCTGAATAAATTTGCTTCCGGAGCCGCTCCATAGATTCCTAGCTTGTCAGAACCTGCGTCAGCTAAAATAATTCCCGAAACATGAGTGCCGTGGCCGTGTTTATCATCACAAGATCCATCTCTGACCAGCGTTCTTA
This sequence comes from Patescibacteria group bacterium, assembly GCA_038065855.1. Lineage (GTDB taxonomy): Bacteria > Patescibacteriota > Minisyncoccia > 2-02-FULL-40-12 > 2-02-FULL-40-12 > JBBTQD01. Next base: position 2,695 of record JBBTQD010000007.1, on the reverse strand, counting down.
AAGCAGTAAAATCCTTGCATTGTTTAACTCTATCCTTTAAATCAAAATGAGTTTTTAAAACTCCGGTATCTAAAACTGCCACATTTACTCCGGCTCCGCCGGAAGTCAAAGTTATAGCTGAATTATTATAAATAAGAGCGACGCCCCAGGGGGTTTGATCAGAAGGCGCTGGCCGGGTTACTCTGGCTTTAGCCTTAATGTTTCCCAGGGTATCAATTTTTTCTTCACTGGTAATGACCAGCTCTTCGCTAGGCAAAGGTTCCAATGAAGCTGGAATTGTCTTAGGCAAAACATGAAGCTGTTTAACAGGCTCGACTTCCACTCCAAAAATTCTGGCTAAAGTCAGCTGGATGCCGGACAGATCGGCGGTAAAGCCATTTTCAAAAGCATGTCTAACTCCGAAACTTTTCTGCCAAAACTGGTTATTAGTTTTAATAAAATAGCGCGGTCCGACTTGATCTATAATGGCGGCAGTCGTATTCGCGGCCTGGGCTTGAAAATGGCCAAAAAAGAAACAGGCATATAAAATATATGCCGATAAAATACCCAAAAATATTGAGTTTTTAGATGCTTGGGGCCTTATCACGGGTAATATTGACTATACCAAATCTGAGAGACTCCAGTCAAGAAAATTATCCACACCCCTCACTTGGATTGGATATACTTTACAGCACAGAATGCTAAATGTGAGGGGCACAGCCTGCTGGCTTAAAGCAATTGCCCTTGTTTTGAAGCATTTTTCCTTTCGTCAGCCGTGAAAATCCTTATTTTTCCGTACTCACCGTCAAAACCAGGCTCAATATGAACCAGGCCCTCTCTAACTTTAGTAATACCCTCGGCGATTTCGGGCAGGGTCGATTTTTCTAAATTATCGGCCGAAGTATTAAGCAAAACATTGAACTCATTGCCAAAGCTCTTAATTAATTTTTCATACTCATACAAAACTCTTTTAGGCCAGCCGGTATTAGAAGTAACACTAAGGCCTATTGAATCAGAAATTATCTGGTCTAAAGGAATAACATTTTTATAAGACACGGCGCGTGCAGGCTTAAAACCGTTTGGCCGGTCGGCAAGTTCGGCCACTCTGGCCAAAACGCCGACCGTCAGAGACCTTCCGCATTTAGGGCAGAGAAAATTATGTTTTTTTGTTTCTTCCGGGTCAAACGAAATATTGCATAACCGGTGGCCGTCGTAATGATATTTCCCCTCTTCCGGAAAAAATTCTACGGTAAAAAGAAATTTATTCGGGTCTCTTGATTTTATGGCCTCGACAATCCTCTGATAAGACAATTCTGTGTCAAAAACATTAGCCTCCCGTCCGATTCGGGTCGGCGAATGAGAATCGGAATTGGAAACCAAGGCGACGTTATCTAATTGGGAAAGGCGCCAATTCATGGCCGGATCCGAGCTTAATCCGGTCTCAACCGCGTAAATATATTTTGACAAATCATCAAAACATTCTTCAATTGAATCAAAACCAGACTTGGAGCCAAAAATCGAAAACCAAGGCGTCCAGGCATGGGCCGGGATAATCATTACGTCAGGCGAAGCCTCCAGACAAATTTCCAAAAACTTTTTTGAATCAAGGCCTAGGATCGGCCGGCCGTCTGATTTTAAATTTCCGATGAAAGAAAGTTTAGCGTTTATTTTTTCGGCTGTTTCAATGTCCGGAACCAAATAAAGATGATGGACCCGCCTGACTTTGCCGCCTTTTGAATAAATGCAACTTATCTCGCCAGTCAGCATAAAGCGAGGTTCAACTTCATTATCCAGCCGGCCGAACGAATCAACTTTGCATTCTTTTTTTAATTTAAAAAGGCCGGGCTCGGCCGGCTCAAGTTTTTGTTTTATTTCTTTCAACCACAAAGGATGGGTTAAATCGCCAGTACCTAAAACATTGATGCCCTTGATCTTGGCCCATTTATCCAAATTTTCAAGCACCATTTCCGGCGACACCGCCCGCGAGTACTTTGAATGGATCTGAAGATCAGCAACTAATTTCATAGTATCCCCGAGAGGATTTGAACCTCTAATCTTCGGCTCCGGAGGCCGACGCTTTATCCAGTTAAGCTACGAGGACTTAGAGCTGCTAAAAGCCCGGCAGTCAACCAAAATATAATCTGCCCTTGCTGTAATGTCCAGAGAAAATGATCAAAAAGACCCAGAAATAAAACCAACAGAAAAAGAATAATCAAAGAATAGTGAAATAGCCTATTAAACTCTACTTTCTTAAAATACTCCTTAAATATAAAAATCAAAAACAATAAAAATGTCATTAGGCCTAAAATTCCGGTTTCGGAGAAAATCAGAAGATATATATTGTGGATCGGCTGATAAAAATTCTGGGTAAGGCCGGGACTTATTTCTTTGAACCAATTCACGAAATTACCAATTCCCACTCCCCAAAATGGCTTTTCGAAAAAAGCAACTTTATTGTAAAATCCGCGCAAAGAAACCGCTTCTTCATACGGCGAAATATCCAATCGAGCCAAAACCTGCGGCCAAAAAAGAACTAAAAACAATATCAAAATCATAAAAGTAGCGATGGTTAAACTTTTTAAACTTAAATTTTCGGCAATGTGTCCGAATTTCTTATTGAAAATTAGCCATCTTAAACTCACTCCAATTGCCCAGAAAAAAATAATTACTCTTGAAAAGGTCAGAAATAAACCAAAAAGCAGAATAGAATAAATTG
>JBBTQD010000006.1:0-3105 GCA_038065855.1 Patescibacteria group bacterium | reverse complement strand
TAGTCAGTTTTAATATTTATTTTTAGTTTTTTCATTATAGTTTTATTATAACCCCAGAAAAGAAATAATCAAGTTTTACTTTTCTCAAAATTCAGAGCCTCCCCCATACCGAACTTGTTCTGGCGCAGAGTTCGTATCTAGTTTCTTGGCTCCCCGGGTAGGATTCGAACCTACAACCTTCTCGTTAACAGCGAGCCGCTCTACCGTTGAGCTACCGGGGAATATTCTAAAATTCTATCCTATTTCAAAACTAAAATCAATCGGCTATAATTATGATTATGCCCAAAAGAAATCTTGCCCGGTACTTTGCTAAAAACTTTACCATCGTCTTGTCGTTGGTTTTAATCTGGCGGGGAATTTGGTATACGTTGGATGCCTTTGACTACCTATTTTTGAAAAACGAGCATATTTTCACCGCCGTCGGCGGAATAATTTTAGGAATTATCCTTCTTTATCTCCCGGACAAGGATCTCAAAGAGATCGAAAAACTTTAGTAGTCTTTAAGTTTCTCAATCTTGTGGTGCTGTCTAATTTTATCCAAAGCCTTGGCTTCAATCTGTCTGATTCTCTCCCGAGTGACGCCGAAAACCACGCCTACTTCTTCGAGAGTATGAGTCACTCCGTCCTTCAAGCCAAATCTCATCTCTAAAATTTTCTGCTCACGGCTGGTTAACTCGCTTATAATTTCAGTCAGATGGTCTTTCAAAATCCGATGGGCGGTTGACATCTGCGGAGTAATACTGTCTTCGTCCGGCACAAAATCAGCCAAAACGCTGTCATCCTCTTCGTCGCCGATCGGCACCTCCAAAGAAACCGTGTCCTGCGAAATTTTCTGGATATGGCGGACTTTTTCCACGTCTATGGCCATCTCGGCGGCGATTTCTTCCGGCAACGGCTCCCGGCCTAAATCCTGGACCAAGCGTCTAACCATCTGTTGGTACTGATTTATCGTTTCAACCATGTGGACCGGAATCCTGATGGTTCGTGACTGGTCAGCCAAGGCTCTAGTTATCGCCTGTCTGATCCACCAGGTGGCGTAAGTTGAAAACTTGAATCCTTTTTTGTAATCGAATTTCTCAACCGCCCGGAAAAGCCCGATGTTTCCTTCTTGAATCAAATCAAGCAAAGTCAAATTCGCCGAACGGCCGATGTATTTTTTGGCGATTGAAACCACGAGCCGTAAATTGGATTGAATTAGCCTTTGTTTGGCCGCCTCATCGCCCCGGAGAATTTTTTTGGCTAGTTCCACTTCTTCCACTTGTTTCAAAAGCGGGTAGCGGCCGATTTCGCGGAGATATAACTGGACCGAATCGGAACCGAGTTCGCCGATCTCTTTTTCCAGCTTTTTGTCTTTCTCAAACTCTTTCAATTTTTCCTCTTCCAAAACCTTGCCGCTCTCGATGACGTTGATGTTAGACGCTTCAAACCGTTCATAAAGTTTTTCCAGACCGGCAATATCTTTTTCCACCTCCGGAAAATTCTGCAAAATCTCAGCTTCGGTCACAAATCCTCGATGCCGGCTTTTAACGATCATCTGGTTTATTTTGTCTTCTTGAAAAACTCCGGCCTTGCCCTGAGCTTGTCGAAGGGCCGACTTTTTGAGTTTCCGCTCTTTTTTTGGTTGAATTTTAGGCTTCTTAATTTTTTTCGGTTTACCCTGAGTCTGTCGAAGAGGCCGGCCACTTTTCTTCCGAGTCTTTTTAGGGAGCTTTTTTTTCTTTTGTTTTAAAACAGCCCTCTTTTTCGGGTTTTTCCCCTTAAGTTTTTTCTTGATTTTTTTCTTAGGCATTAAAGTGACGCAAGCTTAGTTGAGAATCTTTGGACTTCTTTAAGAAACAAAAGGGCCTCGTCTTGGCTTTTTGCTTCTTTAATTTTTATTTCCAAATCTTTTATTTTTTCCAAAATGAGCTCTTTTTTCAAACTTTTTGCCAATCGTCCGATTTCGTTTTCCAAATCTTTTTCTTCAATGTCGCCGAAAAACTGGTCTGATTTGAATTTAACCAGCTCCAATCTAAGGTTGTCTTCATAAGAAAGAGGTGCCTCAAACAGGGCTTGGCCGGTTTTAAGTCTCTGAAAAATATTATTATACAGCTGATCCTGGAAAATTTCAAATTCCTCTTCCGGGCCAGCTGGGAAAAACTCTTTTGACTTGCCCGGCATCCTTAAAAGAAGAGCCAAAAGCGTCTCTTCAAGAACCAGGCGCCCGGCCGGTTCAAAACTGGCCAATTGGTTTTCTTTGGGAAAACTGCTTCTCGTTCCGGATTTCATCGCCGTCAGCATTTCAACCAGTATTTTCTGGCCGACTTTAAGTTTATTTGAAAGTTCATCCAGCCAATGGGCTTGCTCCACTTTATTTTCAATCAGTTTTACTATTGGCAAAACCTCGCCGGCGATATTCTTTTTGCCGATAGCTTCCTTAGGATCGTATTTTTGAAAAGCTTTTTCAATATAGAATTGGACAATCGGCCGGCCATTTTTTGAAAATTCAACCCAATTTTGAGGGCTTTCTTTAATTAAATCAGCCGGATCTTTTATTTTCTCGCTGCTCGCTATATTAACTATTCCCACATTAAATCCCTGCGACAGAGCAAGATCAATCCCCCGTTTGGCCGCGGCTTCACCGGCTTGGTCTTGGTCAAAGCACAAATCAAGGTTCGGGGTGTAGCGTTTAATGATTTTCAAATGCGCATAGGTCAGGGCCGTGCCTGAAGAAGCGACTGCGTTTTTGACTCCGGCCTGGTGAGACATAATCACATCAATATTGCCTTCAACCACAATGGCCCGGTCGTTTTTTCTAATATCAATTTTGGCCTTGTCCAGGCCGTAAAGAATTTTACCCTTGTCGTAAATCGCTGTTTGGGGAGTATTGATATATTTCCCAGCTTCAACTTCACCGGTCACTTCTTCAAATATTCTTCCCGTGAATCCAACCACCTGCGAATTAAGATCGCTAACCGGAAACATTATTCTTCCGCGAAAACGGTCATATGAATTATCAGAATCTTTTTTTACGGTCAGGCCGGCCTTGAAAATTTCTTCTTCCTTAAAACCGGCGTCCTTTAAGAATTTTTTCAAAGAATTCCAGGTGTTAGGCGCGTAGCCGAG
>JBBTQD010000005.1:0-6551 GCA_038065855.1 Patescibacteria group bacterium | reverse complement strand
AAAAACTTCATTGGTGTTCTGACTTTATTTTCCCTTTGAGAGTTCTGATGTCGTTTAAGAAATGTTTGGCTTCGTCCGGTTTCGGCGGAATGCCATGCCAAGTAAAGTCGCCTTCAATGTCCGGTACGCCTTTGCCTGGAATGGTATGAGCGATTATCACGGTTGGTTTTTCCGAAACGGCTTTAGCCAGTCCGACGGCGTTTACGAATTCTTTGATGTTATGCCCATCAACATTGATCACATTCCAGTTAAAGGCCTTGTATTTTTCTTCAAGCGGTTCAAGAGGCATTATTTCTTCGGTCAGGCCGTCAATCTGGATATTGTTTCGGTCAATAATCGCGGTAAGGTTACTCAATTTGTATTTTCCGGCGAACATCGCAGATTCCCAGGTGTTGCCCGCTTCCTGTTCGCCGTCAGACATAATGCAGTAAATCCGGAATTGTTTTTTATCCATCCTAGCGGCGTAGGCGTAGCCAGAGGCCTGGCCGAGTCCCGAGCCAAGCGGACCGGAAGTTGTTTCAAGTCCGGCTAGCCTTTCTCTTTCAGGGTGGCCCTGAAGCCGTGAGCCATATTTTCTCAAAGTATTTAATTCTTTAATCGGGAAATAGCCGGCCAAAGCCATAGCAGCATAACGCACCGGGCAGATGTGACCATTGGATAAAAAGAGGCGGTCTCTTTCGGGCCATTCCGGATTTTTTGGGTCATGATTCAAAATATGAAAATACAAAGCCGTAAAAATATCAGCCATGCCCAAAGGCCCGGCCGTATGGCCGGAGCCGGCCTCAATCAATTCTTCAATGATAAGTTCGCGGATTTTTATCGCTTTTTCTTCCAGTTCTTTCAGTTTTTCGTCGTGAAGAATATGATCGCTCATTTTGATTTTTCAAATTTTTTTTCAACCTCTTTCCAATTAACAACATTCCACCATGATTCTATATACTCACTTTTGCGGTTTTGAAATTTTAAATACATGGCGTGTTCCCACATGTCTATTCCTAGGATTGGTATTTTCCCCTCCGTTAAAAGCGAGTCCTGATTGTGAGTGGTGCAGATTCTCATTTTTTTTTCATAGATATCCAGCCATGCCCAGCCAGAGCCGAATATATTCAGCGCGGCGTTGGTAAATTGCTCTTTGAATTTTTCAAAGCCGCCGAAGATTTGATTTATTTCTTCGGCCAAATTACCGCTTGGCTCTCCGCCGACGTTGGGCGCCATAATCGTCCAAAACAAGCTGTGGTTGTGGTGTCCGCCGCCGTGGTTGATGACGGCTTGGCGGATGTCTTTCGGGACCTGACTTGTATTTTTAAGCAATTCTTCCAATGGTTTTTCAAAAAGTTCCGGGTATTTTTCTAAAGCAATATTAAGTTTATCAACGTAAGTCTGATGATGCTTGGCGTGGTGGATTTCCATTGTTTTAGCATCAATATATGGTTCAAGGGCGTTGTATGGGTAGGGCAATGACGGAAGAGTGTATTTTGGCATAATTCTATTTTACAATTTTTTTAGTATCCGGGAAAGTTTTCGGTTTTGATTTGTTCCGGTTTCAGTCCCATTTTTGAAAGAATATCAGCCATTGCTTGAACGAATCCAGAAGAACCAACAACATAGTAAATTACGCTCCGCCAGTTTTTTAAATTATTTTTTATCATTTTCTGGCTGATATATCCAAAGTGGCCGTTCCATTCTTTTTTCGTCGCCTTGGTCATTGTAGCGATCAGCTTAAATTTTTTGTTTTGTTTTCCCAGATTAATTAATTCATTCAAAAACACGGCTTCTTTCGGTTTCCGATTTGAATAAAAAAGAGTGATTTCGCGGTTTGGAAAACTTTTAATCATTGATCGGAATGGCGTGATTCCGATTCCGCCGGCTAGAAAAACCGAGCCCATATTTTTATGAAGTACAAATTGTCCGAATGGGCCTTCTATTTTTATTTTTGCTCCGATTTTTAATTTCCCGAGAAATTTCTTAAATTTTGTCGGTCTCATCCGGGTGGCGATCATCACTTCTTTTTCTTCAGGCGAAGAAGCGATTGAGAATGAATGAACTTCTTTATTTAGAGTAATTTCAATGAATTGGCCCGGAATAAATTTAAATTTTTTCGGTTTTTCAAAAAAGAAAGTCGTTGTTTTTTTGGCTGATTCTTTCTTAACGAGAAGCTTAGATAGATACATAAACAATGGGCGCTGGAGGATTTGAACCCCCGACCTACTGCGTGTAAAGCAGTCGCTCTGCCACTGAGCTAAGCGCCCGTTCCACGATGGCTTCGCCAAAGCTCTATCCTGGGAAATGTATAAAAACGGTAAAATACCTTTGTTCTTTATGGATTCACGGCGTTGGGTTCGATTGTATCCTTATTCGCTATTTCCAAGGTCATGGACATAGAGCGAAGTCCTGCCTTTTGAATCTTTTCGAAACGTCTTCCCCCATTCAGCCGCATCTGTCGCATCGCTATCCCCAAAGCGGTTAGAAACTACCTGGCCAACCGTTTTAAAATGCAGTCACGCGAACGAGGTCAACGTTTGCATCTTCGTCGGACTTCGACATCTTTCCGCGAAATCTCAGCTGGAGGTTATTAATGCCGCTTAAATTAATGGTCTTGTTGTGCCAGACGTTTTCGGAATCCACATTTCCTGAAAGTTTTGCCATTTCACTCCAGTTCGATCCGCCGTCAGTTGAGACATTAAATGCAAGGTATTCTCCTGAATCGAGTCCGCTTTCAATAAACCACGAGAACGTAATAGTTGCGTTAGTTTTACCTTGAAGATTAATCGGGATAGAGGTAAGCGTCGCATCGGATGCTGGTCCATCTACTTCGGCAGAAAAACTGCCGCCGGTTGCACGTTGGGTAGAACGAAACCAATCGTTTTGGATGTCTTCTGTCCAAAGTCCATTCCACTCACCCATTTCAAAGCTGTCAATAAAAACTTCAATCTCGGCTGGCGGAGTTGGTGTTGGAGTTGGTGTTGGAGGTGGAGTTGGTGGTGGAGTTGGTGTTGGTGTAGGAGTAGGAGTTGGAGTTGGTGTTGGTGTTGGTGTTGGAGTAGGAGTAGGAGTTGGAGTTGGTGTTGGTGTTGGGGCAGGAACCCAGCTAAGGGCAGCTGGTGCATTTATTAATCCCCAACCATAAGTATCATCTTGACCGGCAGTTCCCAAATCATCAGCCTTTGACTGAAGAGCGGAGCGAACATCGTTTGGGCTCACGGCACTACCCTTGGCAATCACTAAAGCCGCTGTCCCAGACACGTGAGGCGCGGCCATAGAAGTCCCCTGGAAAAACCAGTAGCCAAAACTGCTTCTTTTTTTTGTATTGGGATCAAAAGTATTTTGGAGGATGCCGTCGCCATAGTTGTCGTTGTTTTGATCAACGGTCACATCTCCACCTGGCGCCACCAGATCAAGACCGGGTCCAAAGTTAGAGTAGTAGGCCAAGGTTTCGTCATAACGCGTTGCGCCAACTGCGATAACATAGTCGTTGTAAGCCGCGGGATAGGAAATTACATTTGTACCGTCATTTCCAGCTGCTGCTACAACAGTTGCTCCTTTTGCATAAGCATAAGCAACGGCATCAAGTAGAGTTTGTGATGGGGTTGAACCGCCGAGACTCAAATTAATTACCTTTGCGCCGTTATCAGCCGCATGGCGAATCCCTAATGCCACATTGGCGTATGTCCCGCTTCCATTTCGGTCAAGAACTTTTACTGGCATAATACAAGATTCAAAGGCCAGTCCGGCCACGCCAGTACTATTGTTTGTGCTCTGGGCGACGGTACCGGCGACGTGAGTGCCATGCGAATTATCGTCATTCGGATGAATATCATTTTCCACATAATCATAGCCAGCGACAAAACAAGTTGAAGCAAGATCCGGCGCTCGATAATACCGTTTGCCGTTTAATGGATTGAGATAATTTTCGTAGGCAATGCCAGTATCAACTACGGCAATCGTAACTCCGGCTCCTCGAGAAATATCCCAGGCCGACTCAGCATGAATACCGCCGTACGTAACATTGTCCAGATGCCACTGAAGCGGATAGTAGGGATCATTGGGGGTTAAAAAGGTGTGGGCAAGATAGTTTGGTTCGGCGTACTCCACGTCACTGCGCAATTCAAATTCCTTTTCCGCCTCCGGCACTGCTTTACCGCCCGCCAATTTCATCACCCGCGGTCTACCCTCACCTTTATATTTCACGATTATTTCTTCGGCAACATATTCTCTGCCTGACTCTTTTATAACCTTCTCCTTAATAATTTCGCCGGGAAAGAAATCATCAGAAAGCTTTTTTCCGTTGTCATCTTCATCGGCATAAATAAACCCAAAAGACCCGAAATTAAATAAAGATAAAACGAGGACTATGGTAATGCCAATAAACCCTAATTTAATTGATTTTTTCATATTTTTAAAAACGTAAAAATAAAATTCTATTTATAATCCATTATACTTTTCTAAATATCTAAGTCAAGGATTTACTATAAACAAGGTGTTCCATCTCCAACGCATAAACTTACCCCACCCTACTACTCACTATATACTCCTGACTTAACTATTGGTCTACTCGTTGAGGATATTGGTATCAACTTTGAACCGACAACAACCGCAGAAGCGGCAATCAAGACATTTTTAATAATATATTGTCCTTCAAGTGTCGGAACTAAAAATGCCTGCCAAGCAATGTGCGGCAGAAAGATTAGCGGGAGTATGGTTGTAATGAGGTGGAGACCCAACAAGCCACGTTTTGCGCTCGCAAGCGATTTGCTTTGAACCCAAAAAGTCGTGGAAAATTCTTGCCGATTTGCCTGCCGAGGGGCGAAGCCCCGAGGCGGTGAACTCGTATCATCCTATCTGGCTCGCTTGGCAGGACAGCTTTAGAACTTATTATTGCCTGCCCGCCGAAGCCTCGGCGCAGGCGGGGACTAAAGCTCTGCCTGCTCCAGAGTTAGTTATTAAACAAGTTGAACATTTATTATCGGTTGTCTAATCCCTTACCTCTATCTCAAGGTTAAGTTTAGCAAATTTGGCTTATGGTGGCCATTTGTTTCATTTTCTACAGATATAGTTCATTATTGGTTCTCCAGATAACCTCTTAGTTTCAAAATAGTCCATTATCTCATAATTGTAGTTTTTAAGGACGCCTTCCAACTCTTCTTTTGTGAATTTCCTTCTATACCTTAAAAGACCATCTGCTCTTTTAAAATATCCTTCTGACGATGTTTCATTCATAGTCGTTGTAATGATGGTTAATCCATTTTTATTTAATAAATCGTATATTTTATCCATAATTCCTTTAAACTCTTCTGGTGGGAATAGATGTATAAACTCTAAAGCTATAATTAAACCATATTTTTGTTCTCCGAAATCATAAGATAGAAACTCTTTAACAATAACTTCGGCTTTTGGTGCGGTCTTTTTTACCAATTCAGCCCTTTCTTTTGAGAATTCTATCCCGACTACTTTGTGTCCCTTATCTGAAAGGAGTTTCAAAACATATCCGTTTCCTGGGCCAAGTTCTAAGACCAGTTCTTCTCCTGTTAAATACTTACCTACTTTTTCAACTACAGTATTATAGTTTTGAGGATTTCTCATACTTTCTTCCGCAAATCCAACACTTTTATCGTAAGTCTCTTTGTTAATGTTTAAATAATTATCTTTCATAATAGATAACTTTTCTCTGATTTCTTTTGGATACAAGTTAGGTAAATTTGTAGCTTCACTGACTTTTATCCAAACAGGGATATATTGATTACTTTCATTCATTCTTTCTTTTTCTTCGCCGTTAAGCTGGGGAGTTCCGTCATAATCTTCAACTAAGAAATAATACTCTTCTTGGCCTTGGTTGGTTATATTAAAGATTTGTTTGAATAACTTAATGTCTAAAGTTAATTCTTCTTTTATTTCTCTGGCTATGGCTTCTTCCAAAGATTCGCCTTCCTTAACTCCGCCCCCTGGGAATACATAATACTCTTGGCCGTTCTTGATTCTATGAATCAATAGAATCTTATTGTCTTTAATGATTACTGCAGCGACTCTCATAAGTTTCCGGCCGAAAATTTACCTATTTATAAAATTTCAAAAACTCTTTTAGAGTAAATCCGGCTTGTTTGATGATTTTGACGAAGGTTCCTTTCTTAACAAATCCGGTGTGCATCGGTACAGATGTTACTTTGCCGGTAAGAAAATTCTTAAGAAATAGATGGCTGCCTTTTTGGCGAGTAACCACAAAACCTGCTTTAATAAGTATATTAACTAAAGCTCGAGCAGTAAGGCTTGGAAGAATACTCACGCTTATCTAAAAGTTAGTCTATTACCAATAACCGGTCGGGCCGCTTTTCCTTTGCCTATATTTTCTTGAACCTTTGCTTCAATACACAGTTCAACGGCTTCCTTGGCCATTTTTTTTGCTTCTGATAGGTTCTTTCCCCAACTGACAACTCCTTCAACGGAAGGGCAAGTAACAACATAACCGACTTCATCAGGTTCAAATACGCATTCAAAAATACCATAGTCAGTTTTAATATTTATTTTTAGTTTTTTCATTATAGTTTTATTATAACCCC
>JBBTQD010000004.1:0-2867 GCA_038065855.1 Patescibacteria group bacterium | reverse complement strand
TGTGCCCTGGACTTCAAAGGTTGTGGTTGGAGTGGTGCCGATGCCTAGACGCGAAAGATTATTGATTTGTTGTGAGTTTCCGGTGATGGCACCGCCTAGAGTGAAGGCGTTAATCTGTAATGTTCCGCCAGATGTTTGAATGGTATTAGTTCCTCCTCCGTTAAAGGTTAGGCCGCCGCCGGAAGTGGTGACTAAGATGTTGTCAAAATCGGCTTGGGCTGCACGAAGACCTTTAGTGATGTCAAGAGAGCCGGAGAAAGAATTGGAAGCGCCGCCGGAGACAGTAAGCTCTTTAGTTATAGCTAAATCGCCGGCGAAGGAATGCGATGCCGCAGTGTCAGCAACAAACCGGCCGGAGATCTGGAGATTTGATGAGATGGAAGCTTTGCTACCGAAAAAAGCGTTGCCGGATATAGAGGCAGTGCCGCCTACTTCCAAGGTGTTATTTATAACATTGCCGGCGTTGATACCGAATAAGGGCGAGGAGCCGGTTAGTTCAAAGTTTCCGGAAAGAGAAACGCTTGCATCAAAGAAAGAATCAGAGTCTATTTCTAAATTACCAGAAACAAGAAGATCATTTATTGTTGAAATGAAGTTGGAATAGGAAGTGGTGTTAGTTCCGAATCTTGAGTAAGTCGCCGACGAGTAGCCGCCGACTTGGATGGTGTTGCCGGTTAGAAGATAGCTTGCACTGGCTGTACCTTGAGCTTCAAATTTAGTTTGAGGAGTGGTAGTTCCAACGCCGACTTTGCCCAAAACAAAGAGATTTTGAGAAATTGAAACATTACCTGAAAATTCACTGTCTCCTGGGCCGGTAATCAGTAAGTTTCCGGAAATACTGGCCGTGCCCACGACTTCAAGAGCGGTTTCAAGATTAAGTGTTCCTATCCCAACCTGGTTTTTTTCTGAATCAACAAAAAAAGTGTTTGTATCAACTGTTAGATTTTTTCCTATGGTTAATTTGCCGTCTATTTCTCCGTCGCCGGTAACATCCAAAAGATGAGACACTTTAACAGTTTCGCTGTCGGTGGTGGCCGGGTTGGAGATGGTTACTCCTTGGTGTCCGCCGCCACCGGAAGGAATAATAATGGTCGGGGTGTAGGAGAACCGGCTGTCAATAGAAGCCAGAGTAAGTTCAATGGTTTTAAATCTTTTTTCGTTGCCTTGGACGAACCGTTCCACCGAAAGCAGCCTTGTCTCCACGTTAGAGGGAATAGTAACAATTCTTCTTTCGGTGATAGTTGTTTTTTCTTTGCCCGTTTCTCTAATTATTTGATTTTCTTGAACTATGAGGCCTTCTTTGATTTTTTCTTCCAGAATTTTTTCGTTGCTTAAAATTTTAAAATGAGTGTCTGAAAGTTGTTTTTTCAGTTCTTCGATTTGTTTGTTTAATTCAGCAGTATCGGTTTCCTTTTTTTCTCCGAAAAGCCTTCCCAAGAAACTGCCGATCGGGTCAAAGAAAGGGGAGAGGTAGGAGTTAAATAGACTGGCTAAATAGTTTTGGGAAAGAGATTGGAAATTATATAGAGCCAGATCAAACTCGTCTGCCAGGTTTTCGAAATTGAGAAATTTTTTGTTTCCGAAGGTGAAGATGATTTGATTCTGGTTTCGGGTAAATTTAAGGGGCGGAGTAATGATTTCAACCAGTTCTTGGCCGATTTTTTTCAGGCTGTTTTTAAAATCGTCATTTTTGGCAAAAGCGAAGAGCGAAGAGGAAACGACGAAAACAAAAATGCCCAGGAGAGCAAATTTTGAAGCCGTTTTGAGCGCGGCTCCTAAATTTACCCTCCCGGGCATCTTGTCGGATATTCGTAAAGAGCTGGAAGGAACTAATCCCGCTGGCCGGGAAGACTTTGGACGTGGACCCAGGTTTTTTGCGGCAACCTGCTTTTTAATCTGCTTAGTCATTGCCCGATAGGCGGCCAAAGATTCTCTTGTCGCATGCCAACGGCCGTTTGGTTCGCGAAGAGTATCAAGTTTTTCTTGGCGGCAGAGCCGGCTGATATGATCAATTTCATAGCCAAACTCTCGAGCCAGCTCGCCTATCGGAATGTACTTTATTTTGTTTCGGTTGTTGTCGTAAAAACCCGACAAATCATGACATCCAAGTCTTTACCAAATACCCGACATTCCGACATATCAAATTTTTAAAGTATATGTCGTGTGTATTTAAATTATCTTATATACTAAGAGAGCGCGTCAATAGGTTATTGTTGATAACCCTTTTAGGGATAAATCACCTTTGGCGGCTAGCTGATTCAGGTTTGTGAATCTGACCTCTAACGAGGTCTATTTTTTTTCGTTTTAGCCGACATTTTTTGGAGGTATGAGCAGCTTATTTCAAGTTTTTTGATTTTTTTGGACTCGACTTTTCGTTTTAAAAGGTTTTAAACCGTTCTTTATTAAATTTTTGATATATCTTTTTAGTTTATTGTTTGTTTTAAAGTTTATATTTTTTGTATTTTAGATCAGTTTATTAATTATTTTCTATCATACTTTATGTATCTTTTTGTCTATTTATAATAAGTTTGTCTTAAAATTCTAAAATAGAGAGGAATTATCGTGCAAAGTCATAAAAGTAATAGCACCGATAATATCCATTGCCAAGTCATTGATAGTGTCATTAAGATCGCCCATACAGCAGATGATTCCATGTGTATTATAAAGATAGTTGCCTAGAATGGCGGTGGCTATATGTTCTGAAAATTCCCAAATAAGGCCGATAAAAACCGTTGTCCCTGTAATTATAAGTAATTTTTTGATTTTTGAGCCTCTAACGGGATTCATATATTCTTTTAAATAGTCATAGAAAAACATAGCCACGAAAAAACCACCTAAAAAGTGGAGAATCATGTCGAAATACAGAA
>JBBTQD010000003.1:0-17651 GCA_038065855.1 Patescibacteria group bacterium | reverse complement strand
AAAAGTACGCGCCATTCTTGAGTAATTCTAAAAGACCAAAAACCGGTCATATCGCCGGTCAGTTCTTTATTATGCAACATCGGATGATAAATATTTTGCGCTAGTAGATCTGTTAGTTTATCAAGCTTAGCTTGAAGTTTCGGCGTAAGGACTTTGGTCGATTTAAGAAATTGACCGCCGAAAACAATCTTCATTTAGTTTTTTTGATAAGTTTAAATAACGAACCCTTTCCCGTGTAGTTATACATTGGTTTTTCTAAGGCTGCTTTTTTTAATCTTTTTACGAATTCGGAACGATATTCACCTTCTGGATCTTTTCCAGCTATACCAATGATAAAAGAGCGGATCATATTTACTTCTCGGGAAAGATTATTAAGTTGTTGATTCATGCTCTTTGTGGTCATTAATCATAGTATATCAAAAATCATTTTCGAAAACAAGTTTTCTTTCCAAAAAAGGTCACGACCCAGACTCAATAAACGGCGAGGCAGCCCCAAATTGTTTCCACCCGTAAGGAGTCCGTTCCGGCGGGCTCTTTGTTTTTTATCCACAACTAATAAACTACTTAAAAATAATAAATAGAGCTAAACTATAGAATGAAAGCTTGATAAACTTTAAGATAAAAAGATTAATATATGCCTAAACAATTTTTAACCGTAAAACAAGTTTCTAAGATTTTAGGAGTCACTTCTTTGACTATCCGCAACTGGGACAAAAGAGGCAAGCTTCAGGCCTATCGCAACCCGATTAATAATTACCGGGTCTATAAAGTTGAAGATGTGGAAAAATTGCTTAGCGATATAGATGAAAGCAAAAACCCCGAAGGATCCCGCCAAGGCGGGACCTACGGGGCAGACAAAAAAAAAGACGAACCCAAAAAATTGGTTATTGAGGAATTATAGCGTTTCTAAATCCTTCAAGGCCTCTCCGTAATAAGAAATAACTTTTAGCGCTTCGTTGCGATTTATTTTGAAATCAAGCTTGTGAGCAATCCTGTTTCTGATTTTATGGGCTTCCCACAAAAGCTCAAAGCTTTTCATACTTTTTTTGTCTATCATACTCAACCTCTCCGCCAATGATTCGCCTTGATAGCCCTTTTGAATCAATAAGTCGTCAATAAGCTTGTCGGCTTCGATAATCGCTAATTTCCACTCGCTTTCATTGGCTGAATTCAAATGATTCAAAACATCCTGCCAATTTTGATTCAATTTTTCCAAGTTAACCTCACTCCCCTCTTTTCTTTCAGGGCTAACTCCTGATTTTAATTTTTTTGCTTTTAGAAGAAATAAAACAATTAAAAAGAAGAAAATAAAAATTAAGATTAAGGAAATGATTGTTACTATTTCGCCAATACTCATAATCAATTATTCTCAAAATTACGGCCGACTCTTAAAA
This sequence comes from Patescibacteria group bacterium, assembly GCA_038065855.1. Lineage (GTDB taxonomy): Bacteria > Patescibacteriota > Minisyncoccia > 2-02-FULL-40-12 > 2-02-FULL-40-12 > JBBTQD01. The sequence goes on along the minus strand of JBBTQD010000003.1, from coordinate 16,257 downwards.
TTGTGGCTTCATCAAAATGCTTCCCTATCAGCTGAAGTCCGACCGGCAAATCTTTTCCTTCTTTATTGATAAACCCGCAAGGAATTGAAATCGCCGGAACGCCGGCTAAGTTAATCGCCACTGTATAAACATCTGAAAGATACATTGTCAGAGGGTCTTGAGTTTTTTCGCCTAATTTAAAAGCGATGGTTGGCGCTATCGGTCCGACGATCACATCAACTTTTTTAAAAGCCTCGTCAAAATCGTTTTTGACTAAAGTCCTAACCTGCTCGGCCTTTTTATAATAAGTATCATAATATCCGGCTGACAAAGCATAAGTTCCAAGCATTATCCTTCTCCTGGCCTCTTCACCAAATCCTTCTCCTCTGCTTCTCAAGTATACATCCAAGAGATTATTAGATTTTTTTGCGATTGAATAACCGTATTTAATACCATCATACCTCGCCAAATTAGCCGAAACCTCGCAAGGCATAATGATATAGTACGCCGCCAAAGCGTACTCGGAATGAGGCAGAGAAACATCAATTATTTCGGCTCCCAAATTTTGCAGTTTTAAAATCGCTTTCCGAATAACGCTTTCAACCTCGTCATTTAAGCCTTTGCCGAAATACTCTTTCGGAACCCCAATTTTCAAACCCTTAATGGAGTCGTCTATTTTGTAAGTGTAGTCCGGGACCTCTTTTGGAATTGTCGTCGAATCAAACTTATCTTGTCCGGCAATAATATTTAAAGCCAAAGCAGCATCATAAACATTTTTTGTTACCGACCCAATCTGGTCCAAAGAAGAAGCCATGGCCATAAGGCCGTATCGAGAAACCCGGCCATAAGTCGGTTTTAATCCCACAACTCCGCAAAAACTGGCTGGCAGCCTGATTGAACCGCCGGTATCAGAACCAAGAGCGAATACGGCGAGGCCGGCAGCTACTGCCGCGGCCGAGCCGCCAGAAGAACCGCCCGGCACCCGAGTCAAATCATGCGGATTTTTAGTCGGTCCGAAGGCCGAGTTTTCGGTTGAAGAACCCATGGCGAATTCATCCAGATTTGTTTTCCCTAAAAAAACCGCACCGGCCTCACGAAGTTTTTTAATTACCGTGGCATCATAAGTAGAAATATAGTTTTCCAAAATTTTTGAACCGGCAGTGCAATGAGTATCCTCAATAAGTACATTATCTTTTATTGCGCAGGGAACACCGGCCAATATCCCTTTACTTTCGTCAAATTTACTTTCGTCAAAAACGCTTAAATAAGCATTCAGTTTCGGATTCTCCTTTTCAATTAATTTCAAAAACTCGCCTCGGAGCTCTTGGGATGAAAAATCTTTTCTTTCTAAACCGTTTTTTACGTCTTTAATTGTCAGGTTTTTAATATCCATTATTTTTCTAATATCGGCTTTGTTTTCACAAAATTCCCTTCTCTCTCTGGCGCCTGACCGATCATTTTTTTAATTTTCTCGACATCAGCCTGAAGAAAATTTTCGTCTTTCCTGAAAACATTAGTTAATCCGACTATTTGATCTGTCGGTCCAGTGCTTTTAGTATCGACTTCGTTTAATTTTTTCATATAATCTAAAATTCCGCTCAATTCTTTTGAGTATTTTTCTTTTTCTGCTTCGCTTAAACCTAATCTAGCAAGTTTTGCAATATATTCTACCTCTTTTTTAGTAATCACTTTATCATCGCTAAAAATTCCTTCTCACTTATCATCTTTATACCAAGTTTCCCGGCTTTTTCATATTTTGAGCCCGGTTTTAAGCCGGCTACGACATAATCCGCGTTTTTAGAAACATCTGACGAAACATCGCCGCCAAGTTGGCGTATTTTTTGTTTGGCTTCTTCGCGGCTCATGGATTCAAACGTCCCGGTAATGACAAAAGTTTTACCTTCCAGTTTTGATGATTTTTTTGTTGTTTTTTCATCTAATATTTGCACGCCAGCTTTTTTGAACTTTTTAATTAATTCCCGGCAGTATGTTTTTTGAAACCAGCCCAAAATACTTTGAGCCACGATTGGTCCGACATCAGGCGCATTTTGGAGTTCTTCAAGTGAGGATTTAGCGATATTTCCAAGTTTTTTAAATCTTCGAGCCAGAACAAAACCGGTTTCTTCCCCCACATGAGGAATACCCAAGGCATAAATGAATTTTGACAGCGATACTTTCTTTTTATGTTGGATGGCATTGATTGCGTTTTCGGCCGACTTATCGGCAAATCTTTCAAGATTCAGGAGATCTTCTCTTTTAAGTTCAAAGAGTTGAGCCGCGTCTTGGATCAGGCCGGCATCCATCAGCTGGTCAATCACTTTTGGTCCTATCCCGTCTATATCCAACGCTTTTTTAGAAACGAAGTGATAAATTGCCTCGCGGCGGATAGCCGGACAGTCCTTGTTGACGCACCGATAAGCCACCTGGCCAGGCACTTTTTCAATCGGCTCTCGGCAAACAAGGCACTTCCGGGGCATATGAAATTTTTTTTCTTTACCGGTTCTTAAATCTATTAAAACTTTTTTGACATCAGGAATGACATCTCCGGCCCGGCCAACGATAACAGTATCGCCGATTCGAACGTCAAGGCGTCTGATTTCGTCAAGATTATGAAGGGTGGCTCTTGAAACCATGACACCGCCAATCTGAACCGGTTTTAGCACGGCGACCGGAGTTAAAGTACCGGTCCGGCCAACCTGGGTGATAATATTTTTAACGACTGTTTCCGCTTCCTTGGGCGAAAATTTATAAGCAACCGCACCGCGGGGCGATTTGCCGATTACGCCCAGCCTTTCAAACATCCGATTGTCGTTGACTTGAACAACAATGCCATCAATTTCATAATCAAGCTTTATCCGCTCTTTTCCCCATTTATCTTTAAATTCGTGAACCTCTTTTAATGCTGGACAAAGTCTTGTGTGGGGATTGATTTTAAATCCGAGTGTTTCGAGAATTAGATGCTCCTGGTCGTGAGTTTTTTGGCCAAGATCTGATTTTAAAGCATAAGCGTAAGAATTAAGCTTTCTTAAGGCCGTTATGGCCGGATCGAGTTGGCGAACTGATCCGGCAGCCAAGTTGCGGGGATTGGCGTAGATCTTAAGGCCTTTTTTTTCTTGCTCCCTATTAACTTCTTGAAATACTTTTCTGGCCATAAATATTTCTCCTCTCACGATAATATCGCCTTTTAATTTTCCCCCAATTTCTTTGCTCATGACAAAAAGCGGAATATCTTTGACAGTTTTAAGATTTTGAGTGACATCTTCGCCGACGACACCATTGCCGCGGGTTGAACCGCTGACCAGAAAACCATCACGGTAAAGAAGCTCAATAGCCAGACCGTCGATTTTTAACTCGCAGAAATATCCGCCTTGGTCGGCATTGACTACCATGCGCCTCAACCGATCCTGCCAAGCCTCCATATCCGCAACGTCAAAAGCGTCGTTAAAAGAAAGCATTGGGTAAGGATGGCTGACTTTGGGAAATTCTTTGAGGGGCCGGCCACCGACTCTTTGAGTCGGTGAATCAGGAGTAATCAAACCAGGAAATTCCTGCTCCAAGTCAAAAAGCTCCTTTTTCAAAGAATCCTCGACTGATTCTGAAATTAAAGGCCGGTCAAAATTAAGCCGGCTTGATCGGTACTTATTTATCAATTCTTTTAATTTTTCTATCCGCTCTCTAGCTTCCTTTAGGGTCATGGTCACAACGAAATTTCAATTGATCTGCTTACGCCCCTGAACTTGCCTATCACTTTTAACGGAAAACTGCCAGGTGGAGTAGCGATAGTAAAAACTGCTCCGTTGGTCAAGCTAGGGCTAGAAGCGTCAGGATCTTTAAACTGGTTATAAAGCTGCCACTCCACTCCTGAATCGGCCGCATAGAGAGCCGTTACGGAATTAGGATAGTCAAAGGCTGATTTTAATTTTAAACCAAAAACCGAAGTCAAAAAAAACGCGATGCTTAAAACAACTCCAATGGTCAATAATACGTAAATTAAAGCTGTGCCTTTCATAAAATTATTAATCCGATAAAACTCTCTGCGACACGGTAGTTTGCAAGTCAAAAACGTCATTTTGAGGCGCGCCGACAGCATTCAATCCAAGAATTACAGTCACTAGCGGCTGACGGTCATCACCCGACTGATTGCCGGAAATGCAAAAATTAAGCCTTGAAACATCCACATCCGGATTTGAAACCACGGTATCAACTCCATTCACCCGGCGATGAATCTGATTGCCGGACAAAAAATATTCAACTGTCCCGTTGACCGGATGCAGGAAATTCAAAATCGTAGTTCCCAGACAAGCCGAGTTTCCGGTATTTATCGGATTAGCCACCCTGATTTCCCGAGCCATCAATTCCAGAATAAATTTTCCGTTTTCTTCGGCTTTCTTAATATTCAAAGCCCGTCTTTGGGCGGCCATGGCTCCAATGAAAGAACCGCCGGCCAGGACGACCAAAACCGAAAAAATAAACACCGCCACAAGCAATTCTACTAATGTAAAACCGTTTTGTTTCATCAACGCCAATTAAATAATCTTACTTCGGCCTGTATGATTCTGGAACCGCTTTTTTCCTGCCAGGAAATTTCGACTTTGGCCACTTTTTCAACGGAGGCCGGATTTTGGACTGAATTTTCAATGATTATCTTTCTTTTAAAAATCGTATCCTGGCCGGATAGATAATTGTAAAGGCCGTTGGAATCTTTTTTTAAAAAAGTATCGGAAAAAGAAAGCAGGGACTGGGAATTCCAATCAACCAAATAATTGCCGCTGGTCAAAGAAGCGCCGAAACCTGACCCCAAATGCCAATCCTTGTCTCTTATATTTCTTACTATTTCCAGCCCTTCCTGGGCCAAACCGGCGGCAATCAGATCATTTTTAATTTTGGCGGCGCTGGTCAAACTTAAACTAACAGCCGACATTACGCTTACGGAAACAAGTGAAATCAGACCAAGGGCAACAATAATTTCAATTAAAGTGAACCCCTTCATATTACTGGGACACCACCCTTCCGGCCGTATCAATGATTAAATTACGGCAATTGGTTAAATCGTCTTCCAGACATAATTCAATTGCGGTTGATGCGCCAACAGAACGGCTGTTATTTATGTAAGTGGTTGGGTCAGGCGGCTCAAAAAAAATATCGGAGAAAACGCTCCTGAAAACAACTCTTTGCTCGATTATTTTTCTATCTTGGTAAACCGGATCTGCCCCTGATTGAAAATTATGATCTGACGACTGGCAGTTCGCCGCTCCATTTAAACGGCCGGCATATAGCCAATAAGTCCGATTATCAACATAATGAAGGCCGTAGCCGCAAGGGATAGAGCTTTCAAATTCCGAGCTGGCCACGGATAAATTCTGAACTCTTCTTATGTCTGTTTCAAAGGCGGCGGCGGCCCGGGTTAAAAATGCTTTGTTCTGGCCTGTCCGGTAATTTAAAAGTATCGCGGCGCTTAAAGCGCCGACGATAAAAATAGAAGCAACCAGTTCAATTAAAGTAAAGCCATTTTTCATTTACTTGAACTCAACCAAAATCTTATCGCCGGACTTTATTTTGACTTTATGGATTTCATCAGCCCGAATCTCTCCTCCGTTCAAATAAAAATGCCAGCTTTTTCCATTAAGACCGTCTTCGGATAAATCATTTATTTTCATAATATCAGTATTGTCATTCAAAAGGGCGTAGCGGACTTCGAAACTGCCGCCGCGGGATGCGGCTAAAAGTGCATCAAGCATGGACATATCCGATAAAACATCGCCTTCAAAGGCCCGGCGCTTTGTTCCATAATCAATTTCAATTCTGGCCGCATTTGAAAACCCCTGTTCATTAATCGAGTAAAAATTGAACAAATCATCGAATAAACCGGAATAAAAACCATAAACCAAAACTAATATAACCAGCCAAAAATCGCGGCTTTTACAAATAACGCAACTGCTTTCCTTCTTTAATTTAGCCATAGCCTAAGAATCAATTCAGAATTAATAAAGTCTGGAAGATTAAAACCGGATAATAAAAATAAAATGCTGGCTAGAGCCATTAGGGAGCCCAACGGCATTTTTGATTTTAAACCGGCCTTCTTGGAAACCAATAACATTATAGCGCAAATAAAACCGATAAAAAAGGTCAGATAGAAAACACTAATGGAGTTTTCAAAGCCAAAAACAAATCCAAGCCAGGCAGCTAATTTAACGTCACCCAAGCCAATCCCTTTACCCTTGGTTATCAAAAACAAAAATAAGAAAAATCCGGCAAAGAATAGCAAACCGTAAAAATGAGAAACGGGAAGCGAAAAACTAGAGGCGAAAAAAATAAAAATAAAAGAGATTATAAAACCGGATAAAATTAAACTGTCTAAAATCAAAAAATGCTTTAAATCAATAAAGGCGATTGCAACCAACAAGCTTATTAAAAATAAAACGTAGATTAAGAAAACTGGATTTTCCCGGTAAACCAAAAAAGAAAACAAAAACAAAAAACCGGTCAGTAACTCAACCAGAGGATATTGCCAAAAAATCTTTGAACCGCACTTTTGGCACCGGCCTTTTAAAACAAAAAAACTTACAACGGGGATGTTGTCATGCCAGGCAATTTTTTTCCGGCATTGAAGACATTTTGAAAAACCTAAAATACTTTCGTTTCTAGGCAATCGGTAAATCAAAACATTAAGAAAACTGCCGATAGCCAAGCCAAAGATAAATATCAATAATCCAACCATACTAAACAAATAGCATAAAGCGAATGACCGCCGGCCATTCGCTTTATGCTATTTGTTGTCAGCTCTACTTTACGCCAATGTCAAATACGCAATTTATGACACTGATATCGTTATCAGCGCAGGCGCCAACGCCTGGGTCGGTTCCATTGGTCAAAACTCCCATTCTACCGGTTGATCTTGCAGTCCAGCCGGTAGTAGTTATGTCGTCATCGGTTCTAAAAGCCGGGTTAGTCCCTTCTAACTCAGCCCAAACCTGATATTTTACGGCTTTGCCGCTAACTAAAGGAGCAGTGTTGTATCCATATTGAGCCTGATCCAAAGGATCAAGTGTAGTTGCCATCTTCCCTGTCCCAAGATAGACTTTTAACGGATCAGAAACATCGTATAAACTCAAGGCCGGGTAACCAGCGTTGTCGTCGAAGTACTGTTCCAGGGCCGTTCTCAACTGAGATACATCAGAAATCCTTTTTCCATCTCTTGCTTTCCCTCTTGCCCCGCCTAACTGAAGCAAGAGCAAAGTCGCCAGAACGCCGATGATGGAAATAACCACCAAAAGCTCGATTAAAGTAAAACCTTTCTCTTTGGATAATTTTTTGTACATCATTTATTTTTTATAAATTTATATTTTTTCGACCTAAGATAAATCACTAATTAATTTACCTTATTATACTAAATAATGGCAATAACACGCCAGATACAATTATAAACACTATCCCCCCGAAAATCAAAATCACCGCTGGCTCGATAATCGAAGGCAGATTCCGAACAATAGTGTCGGCTTCGCTGGAATAAAAACGGGAAACATGTCCCAGAATCAAATCCAGCTTGCCAGTCTTTTCGCCGATGCTAATCATCTGGGCGATGATCGGCGGAATCACAGCCGGATATTTTATGAAGACTTCGGAAATTTTCGCGCCTCGGCTAACTTCGGCTTTAGATTCCAAAAGGATTTTCTGGTAGACCTTATTGCCGACTACGGTTGATGTTATCTCCAAAGAATCCAAAATCGGCACTCCAGCCCTAACCAAAGTGGCCAAAGTCTCGCTCATCCTAGCCAGATATATCCCCTGAATCGCTTTTTTCAAAAAAGGCAGTTTGAGTTTCAGTTGATCGTATTTTTCCAAGCCCTCGGGCGTCTTTAGATAATTGAAAAGCCAAAAACCCAAGATAGCCAATAAACCTAAAATCAAGTACCAAAAATCAAGAAGCAGAGTATTTATAAAAATCAAAGAGCGGGTGGTGATGGGTAAATCTTCCACTCCCGATTCCTGAACAATGGACAAAATCTGGGGGATAATCGGCGGCAGATCTAACAAAGGAAAACCAAAAAACAAAACTATAAAAACAGCTATAATCGCCAAAAACAAAAAGGCCGGGTAAATTAAAGCTCCCATGGTTTTTGATTTTATATCAGCCTGCTTTTCAAGATAATCGGCCAAATAATTGGAAACCTCATGAATTTTTCCGGCTGTTTCGCCTGATTTTATCAAACTTATGAAAAATTCTGAAAAAACTTTCGGGTACTTGGCCAAAGCCTGAGAAAAAGAACTTCCCGCATCAACCATTTCGGTTACATCCTGCAAAATCTTTTTAAAAGCCGGATTGGTCGCCTGCTCGGCTAAAGTATTTAAAGCGCCGATCAAAGGAACGTCGGCATCAATTAAAATGGCAAGCTGCCTTGAAAAAAAGACGATATCGCGGCTTGACGGCCTTATCAAAGCCGTCAAGATATCTTTTTTAAGCAGCCCTCTTTCTTTCGACTCCAGAGCTAAAATTATGAGCCCCTGATTATGCAAAACGGAAACAGCCTCGTTTTCATCATGAGCTTCAACCACGCCTTCAACTATCTGTCCGGCTTTATTTTTTGCCTGATAAATAAATTCTGCCATTCTATTTTATCAATTCTTCAAGCTCCATCGGATTTAACGAATAAAATTCCGCCTGCTCCATGGAAATTTCATTTTTCTTGACCAAATCGGCCAAAGATCTATTCAAGGAAACCATCCCGATATCAGAACTTGTCTCAATGACCAAATTCAACTGATTAAGCCTGTTTTCCCTAATTAAGTTTCTGACTGCGGAATTAGAGATCATTACTTCGACTGCCGGTATAAGACCGCCTCTAATTCCAGGTATTAAACGCTGGGAAATAACTCCGGAAATAGTATTGGCCAGCTGGGCTCTGATTTGCGACTGCTGGGAAGCCGGAAAACTGTCAATGATTCTTTCAATCGTCTGGCTTGCGTTATTAGTATGCAAAGAAGCAAAAACTAAATGGCCGGTTTCGGCCGCGGTCACGGCCGCCGACATAGTCTCGTAATCCCTCATCTCGCCGACTAAAATCACATCAACGTTCTGGCGGAAAGTTGAACGCAAGGCCTTATGGAAAGAAAGAGTGTCTGAAAAAAGCTCGCGCTGGTCAATAATGCTTTTGTCGGGAGAAAAAACATATTCAATCGGATCTTCAATAGTCACGATCTTATAACTCCTTTCACGATTAATTAAATTGACCAAAGCGGCCAAGGTAGTGGTTTTTCCATGCCCGTTCGGTCCGACTATTAAAACAAAACCTTGACTGATCCGGCTGAAAATTTTTATGATTGGCGGGAGATTAAGATCATCAATATCCGGAATTTGAGGAGGGATGAAGCGAAAAGTTGCGGCCGGAATGCCTTTAGTTCGATAAATATTGACCCTGAAGCGGGCTTCCTGATTTAAGGAATATGAAAAATCAACTTCTTTCTCGACAAGGAATCTTGATTTTTTATCTTCGGGCAAAGCATCGATTATGCCCTGAAGTGTTTCCGGATCCAGAATGCTGTATTTTTTCAAAGGCACGAGGTGACCGAATAATCTTAAGGTTGGAAAATTAGCCGGCGACAAATGCAAATCCGATGCGCGTTGGCCGGCCGTGTAAATCAGCAATTCGTTTAGTAGTTCGCGGTAATCAGGCATAATCAAGCATTTCCCACTTCGGCCACTTCTAATAATTCTTCAAGCGATACCATCCCTTCAATCACTTTCAATATCCCGTCCTGAAACATAGTCAGCATTCCTTGCCTCTTCGCTTCTTCTCTTAAAGCCGACTCGGACAAGTTGGATAAAGTGATTTTTTCGATGCCGTCTGTTATTTCAAGAATTTCGAAAATCGCCACTCGGCCCTTATGGGCCTTACCCCGGCACTCCGAGCAGCCGTTATCACTGGCCTTATAAACCGAAAAAGTTTTAGCCAAGTCCTTACTAATCTCTTCCGGCATCTGGTCTATTGCTTCTTTAATGATTTTTTCCTCGGCGCTCCCCGGCCTTGACTTGACTTTGCAAACCGAACAAAGTCTGCGAAGTAACCTCTGGGCCATAGCCAGATTCAAAGTCGGGGCGATTAAATATTTTTCCACCCCCAAATCAATCAGCCGGGGGATCACTCCGATTGAATCATTGGTGTGGAGAGTCGAAAAAACCAGATGACCGGTTAAAGAAGCGTGGGTAGTCAAATTGGCCGTGTCAGAATCTCTTATCTCGCCTACCATTATTATATCAGGATCCTGTCTTAAAATTGAGCGAAGGCCCGAAGCGAAGGTATAACCGATCTCCTCCTGGGTCTGCGACTGGTTTATTCCGGCTAGTAATATTTCAATTGGATCTTCCAAGGTGATTATATTGACCCCCTCGTCGTTTATCCTCCTTAGAATCGAGTAAAGAGTCGTGGTCTTGCCTGATCCAGTCGGTCCGGTGATTAAAACGCTGCCAAATGGTTTTTGAATATATTTTTCTACCAGCTTTAAATTCCGGCCGGCAAGGCCGAGGTCGGGTAAATCAACTAAACCAAGCGAAGGATCCAAAATCCTCAAAACCGCTTTTTCGCCGTGCCTGGTCGGCAAAGTAGATACCCGGAAATCAATTTTTTTGTCTCCGGCCATAGTGCTGAACCGACCGTCCTGGGGAACTCTGGTTTCGTCTATCTTCAAATCGGAAAGTATTTTTATCCTGGTGACGATGGCAGAATGGATGCTCTTGGGAAGAATCAAAGAAATATACATAATGCCGTCGGTCCTGAAACGGATCCTTAATTTATCTTCCTGCGGCTCGATATGGATGTCTGATGCCCGGGATTCAACCGCATGCTTTATAATCACGGCTACTGCTTTGATGATCGGCGCCTCTTCCGAAATCTGGGCTAATTTTTCCGACGGGGCTTTTTCCTTTTTTCCAAGCTCTTCATTCAACTCTTCCAAAGCTTCTTTGACTTCGCTTGAAAGCGTCCGATACTTCTTCAAAACCGTAAAGTAATCTCCGAAGCTGATTATATATTTTTCTACGGCCAAGCCCAAGTCGTGACCGATAAATTTAAGCGCTTCCAAAGCATCGGTGTCCTCCGGGTTCAACATTCCCACTCTTAATACTTTTTCTTCTTTGTCAAAAGGAATAATCTTATAAAAACCGGCGATGTCTTCAGGCAAAGCTTTTAAAATATCGGGTTTTAGGACTGATTCTGTGTCTTTTAAAGAAACCGAAGAGAGGTGGTAAAGCTCCGATTTAAGGGACAATAAATCTGAGTCGGAAATGATTTTTCCTTCAACAACGATTTGAGTAAAATCCTTATCTTCCGATTTTGCTTTTTGGACAAGAGCTTCGGCCGTCTTTTGGTCCAAGATTTTTTTCTTAATCAGCTCTTCGATTAAAGTTTGAGGGATTTTAATCATTGGCTAAATAGGTCAGTCTTTCCGCCGGGCGAAGTCTTCACCGGAATTTCTCCGAAAATCCTCAAGCTTTTAAAATCAGCTCGGTCAAAAATTGAGAAATCCAGTTGAAGACCTTTGAAAACTCGGAGCTTTGTAAGTTCTTTTTGGACATCCGGCAGAATTTCGTATTCATTGATTTGGCCGGGTCTGATTATTTGGAAATAAAAAATGAAGCCGGCAATCAGGGCCAGTAAAACTAAAATCATCGGCAAAGAAGAACCGCCTGTTTTAATATTTTGTAATTTAATCATTAATATCTGTGTTTATTCGGATGCTAAATAATTAATTTCAAAATTTAAATCATAATTCAATATTTTAGCCCCTTCGGTGAGCTGGATGGCTGCATCCACGGTTCCAACTTCAATCAGCCTCAAATTTTTCTCAAGAAGGTCAAGTAAATTAACAAAAGAGGGATAACTGCCGTTAAGCTTCAGAGTTCCGTTGATTTTCCTGATTTTCCCCTGGCCAGGGACTTCTGAAAGATTCATTTCCGAAAGAATCATGCCCGAAGCGGAAACGATTGATTCAATATTGGACAGAAACTCGGGCAATTCTTTTTCCCGCGGAAAAAGCCGGTCAAGCTTGTCTATGTCGCTTTTCCTGGCCTCTATCTCGCGGTTCAAATTCTTCACCTGGCTTGACATCTCTTCTACCTCCCGCAAAATAACCTCTCTTTCTTTGATTGAACTGCGGAGCATCCGGGTTTGATCAAAGGCCGGTAAAACTAAAAGGGTAAAAATCAAGATAGAACCAACGGCAATGATTGAAGAAAGAATTTTATCGTTCATTTCAGGAATTTATTCCGGTCAAAAGTAATCTTAATCACGAACTCGGTCCGGCCAATGGTTAAAACCTTAATTTGATTTATGGAAACATCGCTGATTGATTCGTCGGCCAAAAAATTAGCGCTTTGCCTGGCAATCGAGGTAAGATTCGGAGCAGTCGCCCTGAATTCAAATTTCAGCTCCGGCAAAGAAGCAGCCAAAGATCCAAACTGGACTACCGGTAGAGTTAATTGCTGAATTTTTTTAAATCCTTTTGACCAAAGAGTGTGCTCTTCCAAAAAAATTTGGGATTGGTCCAGCTTTGATTTAACCTCATTGACTCTAACTTCTTCTACTTTATTGCGAGCATTGTTAAAATTAACAAAAGCAATATCCAATTCTTTAACTTTGTTTTCCAAAGCCTTATTGTAAAAAAGCAAACCGCCCCAAAAAACAAAAACGACAATTAAAACCAAAACCCCGGGTCCGAAAGTCATTTTGGCGCCGGTATCTATTCTTTTTGTTTTTTCCGGAAGAAATTCTAACTCTGGCATTTTGTATCTCCCTTATATTTTAAAGTATTTTTTAAAAAACCGCCAAAAAATAATCCACAACCTAAACCTTCCTCATCGCCAGCCCCAAAGCTACGGCCAAAGAAGGCCCCGTATTTTTCAAAACCACCTCTAAAACCCTGTTGAAAGAAACTTTTTTCAGAGGGTCGCCGATTAGAATCTCTTTGCCAAGCTTCTGGCCAAAATATTCTTTAAGGCCAGGCATCTGAGACTGGCCTCCAGTCAAAATAATTTTAGCTATCTTCATCTTTTTGCTTTCCTCGTAATTGGCGACTGTTTTTTTCGCTTCAAAAACAATCTTATCAATCAAGGACGCCACAGCTTCGATAAAAGAAGAATCCCCCTTCAATCCTTCTTTTTTCTTAAGCTCTTCCGCTCTTTCAAAACTAATTCCCAAAAAAGCAGATAGAGCCTTGGTCACTTCAAACCCGCCGAGCTCGTAATTACGGGACACTCTTTCAAAACCTTTGTCGATAATGATGATCGAAGTGCTTCTTCCGCCAAGGTTAATAACGGCCAAAGGAGAAAGATCATCGTCGATTAAAGCTCTCGATAAAGCGATGTTTTCAAGTTCAAGAGCCCTGATGTTTAATCCGGCCGAAAGAAAAATATTTTTGTATCTTTCGGCTTCGTTTTTGGGAACGGCCGCCAAAAAAACCTCTACATTCGGGAACTGCGTTTTTGAGGCAAGACTGTTCTCGTATTGGGAAATTTCCTTTACATTGATAATTGACCAATCCAAAACAACTTCTGAAAGAGGAATCGGAATGTATTTCCTGGCTTCAAAAGGAATCGCCTTTTCAAGATCCTTGGCCGACAAATAGGGCATCTCAATAACTGTGGCAAAAGTTAAAAAAGAGGATATCGAGGCAACCGCATCTTTGGTCGAGGGCTTAATTCGGCTTAAAAGGTCTCTTAATCCGCCGATTAAGAGACCATCGCCTATTTTGACGCCAGCGTTTTCTCTGACCGAAAAATCGAGGATGCCGTAATTTTTCAATTCAAAACGATCTCCGGAACGGGAAAGTTCGGCGATTTTTATGCCGGCTGTGCCCAAATCCACGCCTAAGACTGATTTAGAACCAAATAAAACCATGCTATGATATGTCGAGATATCGATATATCGAGTTAATTGTACTCCAAAATAAACGATATGGCATTCGAGTTATTAACATTGGCCAAAAACTATCTTTTGGAATTACTGTTCCCGATAAAATGCGCGGTCTGTGAAAAAGAAACTGGTGATAAAAAACAAAACAAGCTGATCTGTATTCTATGTCTTAAAAAATTGTCGCCATCGCTTGATTTTTATTGCCCCTTATGCGAAGCCAATACCGCCAACGGGAAGCTCTGCTTTTCCTGCCGACTGATAATTTCCAACACCGAAAATAATTTTCATCTGGATCGGCTGATTTATCCTTTTTCATATAAAGACCCGGCTATCCAAAAAGTGATCAAGGCCTTTAAATACCGTTTCATAAAAGACTTGGATCAGCCTCTTGGCCGGCTGATGATTTCTTACCTCGATAAAATCAAAGGCAAAATCGATTTAAAAGATGCTGTTATTATTCCGGTACCGCTTCATAAAAGAAAATATAACCAAAGAGGCTATAACCAGTCGGAATTAATCGCCTCTGAAATTTCTGAATACTTGAATATCAGGGTTATCAATGACTGCCTTTTAAAAATCAAACCAACCAAAGACCAGGCCAAACTGAAAGGAAACAAACGGCTTGAAAATTTGAAAGGCGCTTTTATTTGCGCTAAACCGTGGCTGGCCACCGGTAAAAAAATCATTCTTCTTGACGATGTCTATACCACCGGCGAAACCATGAAAGAATGCGCCAAAGTTTTAAAAGAAGCCGGGACGAATGAAGTAATCGGCCTTGCGATTGCAAGAGGGTGAGGATGATATTATTTTAGCCTTGAATTAGTACTTGAAAAAATGTCTGAATTAAGATAATATTTATGATATTTGGTGAGGTGCGTGAATGGTTAAACGAATAGTTTGCTAAACTATGTCGCCGAAAGGCGACTTGTGGGTTCGAATCCCACCCTCACCGCCAATTGGGAAAATGCAAATTGGAAGAGACAAGCTCGCGGCGCGAGACGCGCCGCTCGCATAGAATTTGAAAGGGCTTTTTTGGCGAAAAGGAAAAGGATTTATCAAACAAAATATGGTTCGAGCCGATTTGTTTTAGAAAGGTTGTCATTTCTGTTTTGTTTCCAGAAGAAAGCAGATTATCCGCTTGATTCAAGGATTTAACCCACGCACGAGCCGGTTCGAGCCAAGACATACCTTTGTCTTCAATTTCTCTGATTTTCTCTTTTAGCTCTACTCTTTGATCAATCATTTTTTGTTTTTGCGCAAGATATTCTTCTTCGGAAATTACTTCGTCGAGATACGCAGAAAGCAATTTATCGAGTTTAATTTCAATCTCACTTAAATTGTTTTTCATACCACCAACCAAAGCTAAACTATCCTCTCTTGCTTTCTGCTCGTCCTTGTCTAGTGCGCGCAAAACTTTTTCGGTGTCTTGGCTCGGCAAAGAAACTTTTTGAAGAAAACTTTTTACTTGTTCGGTCAGCACTTCTTCGCGGACATATTTTTGATTACAAACACTTTTCTTTTTGGTGCAACGATAATAGTTGTGTCCTTTTTGGGTTTCGGCAGTAATCATACAGCTACATTCTCCACAAGCGAGTAATCCACGAAATGGGAAAGTGTTTTCAGCTTTCCTGGTTTTGATATGTCCGCGATCTTTCATCACTTCTTGGCAAATATCAAAAAGTTTCTTTGTAATTAACGGCTCGTGCGAACCCTGATACGTCTCGCCATTGAACTCAAAAATTCCATAGTAGAAAGTGGATTTTAGAATTCTTTGGACACAGGAAACTGCCAGAACATTGCCTTTGTAGCTCCGCAGTCCAAGGTCTTTCCAAATTTTGGCTATTTGCTTCAGTGTATATTTACCACTTGAGTAAAGTTCAAAACCTTTACGGACTAGCGGAGCTTTTTCAGTACCAACATCAATATCTCGTGTCTTGTGATTATTCGTGTAGCCAAGTGGGGCAAAGCTAGGCCATATACCCTTGCGAAGTTTTGCTCTGTGTCCACGCTTAATGTTTTCACTCAAATTATCTACATAGTATTTGCTTTGCCCAAAGGCAATGTTCAGCATGAATTTTCCTTGTGGGGTATTCTCAAACCAGTGGGTCGGAAATTTCAAGTCCTTAATCTTTCCTGTGTCCAAGAGGTAGATAATTTGTCCCCCGTCTATGGAATTTCGGGCGAGACGATCCGGATTCCAAGAAAGTATGCCGTCTGCTTTCCCACTCTCTAGAAATGACAACATTTCTGCGAATTTCATTCGCCCAGGTTCTTTGGCAGTTTGGGCTTCGCAAAGCGAAGCAACAATTTCAAGTTTTTCTTTGGCGGCAAATTCTCGCAATTCTGAAATCTGGGATTCAATCGAGCGTACCTG
>JBBTQD010000002.1:0-3296 GCA_038065855.1 Patescibacteria group bacterium | reverse complement strand
CCAATTGGTTACGGATTTGAATGTACATAAATACCCTCAAATCCGTAACCATGTAACAAGTATGCTTATAAAAGTGCTGTTTTAAGCTGCCGTGCCCCGTAGTGAGCTTTGCTCTACTACTGGGGTTTTCAGCTTGATACTTACATTATATATCAACTAACAGATTCTGTCAAGTCGCGGTCCGCACCCTGAGTTTTATCGGAGGGTTCATCCCCCATCTCCACTATATTCCCAACTCTGTCTGTTAAAAGAGTGAGCCGTTTTTCGCTGTCGTCATAAGCGCCTGAAGCGTCGGAAATATGCTTGCCCAGACGCCGGAAATTATCCTGCAATTTTTCAGAATCAGTTTTTATTCTGGCCAAACGGTTAATAATATCTTTGGTCTGTTTGGTAATCTGGACATCGCGGTACCAGTGATGAATCGCCGAAAGAGTTGAATAAAAAGTATTGGGTGAAACGAGAATTACTTTTTTCTTTCTCGCATACTCGGACACATCAACATCTTTTACATTATGGATGACTTCATAATAAACCGCTTCGGCCGGTACATACATTAAAGCCATATCAACTGTACTTTCGGCCGGAATAATATATTTTAAAGAAATTTCGTCAATTTTTTTCTTGACGTCGGAAATGAACTGCTTGCGGAAACCATCTTTTGAAATTTCATCTTCGGCATTAACCATTTTTTCAAAATTCTCCCAATTGAATTTTGAATCAATCGGCAATAAAAGATTATTGGGTAGTTTCAAAACCGCGTCCACCGCTTCGCCGGATTTGAAATAGTGTTGAATTGAATAACGCTCTTTCGGGAAATAACCAGCCATAACGGATTCAAGTGATGTCTCGCCCCATCTCCCCCGAAGCTTAGGCGATTTGAAAATATCCTGAAAAGAAACCACATCTTTAAGCGACTCATTAACTCCTTTAACTCCTTCTTCTAATTTTGTAATTCCTTGAGTAAAACTTTGAACCTGCTGATGCATGGCCAAAGAAGTTTTCTGAACCGACTGCCTGTTTTCTTTAAGTTCATCAAGAATTAGCTTGGTCACATTATCCAACCGTTGATTCAAAAGAAGCTCTGCTTGATTGTCTTTCTTCTCCCCGGCTTTCTGCCAAATTTTAACGAGTAAAACAAAAACCGCAATGAAACCAAGAACTAAAATTAGATAAATAATCATTAGACGTGTTTATCCGCCACTTTTGTCGCTCCCCATGATTCTGGTTTTATCTTAGCCTCAAATCCATTTCCTTTTATCATCCCCACCACCTCTTTAATCATTTCTTTGGTCGGCCCGTTTTCTCCAATATCAACATGGATCTCAAAACCGTAATGGGGATGCTCAATTTTTTCCTTTAATTCGCCGATCAACTTCTGGGCCAAATCCAACGAGAATAAAGCCTCTTTATAGATCCGGTCCCGCAAATTATATGTTTTTATATCTTTCTTCTTATGCCAGAAATAACGGCCAAAACTCCCAATCCGATGAACCACCACCACCGAAACAAACTCGGCCGAGCCGTTTCTCTGCTCCGAATCAGTGCCGACTATAATCGAGTACTTTTTCTGCCGATCTTCATTGACAAAGCCGGCCACTTCTCCGGAGAGGTCTGAAAATTTTAGAATTCCTTTTGACGGGCTGATAAATAATTCATCTTGACTCAATTTATTTCAACTGGACTCTTTAAGCCATAAGTCCGTGTATTAGTATCCAAATCAATAATATAGGAGACGGGTTTGTTTTTCAATAGAAGTAAAAAAGGCGCCCTTGCTCAAAGCGAGGACGCCTAACCAGCTGACTGACTACTTCTTAAATCTTGCTTTTTCTTACTTGCTCTCTTACTTATTCTTCGAAAAGCTCACCGGAAAGCTCTTCGGAAATCTCCTCTCGGCGTTTTAATTGATTGGCGTGATTGGCGAGGCCTCCTTTTCTGCCTGCATCACGGGCTTCCTTACTAGTCCATTCATGAGCTACACCCTTTTCGTGAGCCGCCCTCCCGCCCTTTGAAGCAATCTCTCTTTGCTTCTTGGAATCCATCGAAGCGAAACCACGGGCACTCTTCGCCATCTTATGCCTACCTTCCTACCTTTTAGTTAAAGGCAGAATTAAAAAGAACTAAAACCAAACAATAAAAATATAGCACGATTCATAAAAAAATAAAAAATTAATTTGACTTGATCCCTTGGATCATCTTATCATACTATTCTAACCGCACCTTCTAAACGAAAGAGTGGGCCATGAATCATTCGATTACTTTCCAATTTAGGATTTGGGTTAGGCAATGGTTTTTCCCGCCTTTCGCCGGCTGGCAGACTGCTGTCTATAACTACAAATCAGACAGAAAAGAATGTGTAGGATCTGAATATCTCGAAAGGCTCTTTATTGAAGAAGAAAACCAAAAAGAACCCTAGAAAAGGGCCAGGCCGGTCATCGAGGATAACGAATTTCGTTATCCTCGTTTTGTTTTAATAAAATGGACCCACGGGGATTTGCACCCCGGTCTCCCGCGCTTGCCCGCCCAAATTTTGCTTTTGGACCTACGGGGAATCGAACCCCGATCTCTCGGATGCAAACCGAGTGCTCTACCATTAAGCTATAGGCCCACCCGCAAAATTTAGGCGGGTGAACAAGGCGGGTGCTCTGCTATTAAGCTATGGGCCCTTCACTTTGCTACAATCCCAGCTCTTTGCTCATTCCCTGCATTGTCTTTAAGGCAACAGAAATTAATTCTTCCACTGAAATGCTTATCTCATTCGGCATCTCTTTTAAAAGCTCCCGGTCAATGCCCCGGGCAAAAGATTTTTCTTTAAGCCTTCGCAAAACCGAGTCAACGGTCAAATCAGCGATTTTTTTTGAAGGCAGGATAAGCGTTGAAGCGACAATTAATCCGGTAATCTCTTCTGTATAGTAGAGAACCTTTTCCAGTAACGTTTCGGGTACAGGATTGCCAGCTGCCCGGTTATGCCTTTTAATCGCCTCAATCACCTCTAGCGGGAAATTATTTTCTTTAAGGATTTTAGCGGTGAGACTGGTATGGACATTCGGATCTTCTTCGGTTTTCTCCCAATCAAGATCGTGCAAAAGCCCGGCCAGTTCCCAATTCTCGGCTTCGCTGTTTTTCCCAAAATGAAAGGCCAACGCTTTCAGTAACGCCCCGGCCGCAAGATTATGCTTGACCAGATTTTTGTTCTTAATATGCTCGTTTAATAATTGGATTGCTCGGTCGCGGAAATTGGTCATGTGCAGAATACTTGAATTAGTCCGAACCGCTTTCGCCGCCTGCGGCGGCGAGGA
>JBBTQD010000001.1:33789-45577 GCA_038065855.1 Patescibacteria group bacterium | reverse complement strand
AATTGACGGTCCGGTTGAACCTTTGGCCTCTAATCCGTAGATAATCGGCGGGCCGGAAAAACCTTCCTGGATTGAAATCAGTTTGCCGACTCTGAAACCACCGGCTTTAGCCATTGATTTTGCTTTTTCTCTGGCTTGTTTAATAGCTTTTTCGCGGGTTTCGTTTTGAAGTTCAACTGGATCGTCAACCGTAAAATTAGGTCCGGAAACAGTGTTGGCGCCACGCTCAACCACGCCGGCTAAAATATCGCCGGCCTTTTTTAAATCTCGGACTTTAACCAAAACACTCTGATTGATGCTGTAACCGATTATTTCTGACGGCGGACAAGGCCGACCAACTGAAACTCCATCAGGCGTAAAAGGAGGCGGACAAGAAAAAAATTGATAACGCGGCAAAATATTATAATATTGAGTCTTAATATCCTTTTCATCAATCCCCTGCTCTTTCAAATAAGAAATAGTTCTATTTATCCTTTCGGTGTTTTCTTTCTGCAAATCGTTTAAGTTCTTGCCTCCTTCAGTCAAAACCCCGAAATTTATTTCAGCTACATCCGGCACAGCCACAGTTTTCCCTTCGCCCGAAACCGCAAAACTTCGCTCCGGCACGACTGATCGCGAATAAACGCTTACATACCAAAAAACGGCAACCACAAAAAGAAATAAAAGGATAATTTTAGGTAAGTTTTTTATTTCGTTTTTCATATTCTTATTCTACTTCTCTCCGTAGATTATGACAATCCGGTCCCCGTCTTTCATTACGAGTTTTTCGTATTCTTCGCTTCTTTGCCCATTCACGGTCATGATGATTTCGTGGTTTTCGTCGGCCTGATAATCAAGAAGCTGGGTCTGGTTAAAAATCTTGCCCCAAACCTTGAAAAAATCTTCCAGCGGAAAATCTCTTTTCCTTCCCCATTCAATATGGAGGGTGCCGCTTTGATCATGAGTATGAACCGGCCTCATGCAATCTAAGGACTCAATTCCGATATTGGCCGGGATTTTTTGCTTTTCTCCGTTAATCATTATCTCCAAATAAGGATGAATATGAAGGCCGAGATTGACATGGTTAATACATTTTTTCATCACATCAAAATTCGCTTCTCTATTTCCTGCGGAATTCGAATTCATCAGCCAAATAGCCGATAAAATAACGGCGATGATTATTAATAATTTAACTAAAAATGACATATGGTCGGTGCTTCATATACAGATATCCTAAATCAAGAAGATAAACGCCGCTTTACTTTTTTCTTTTTTTAGAAGCCCAGGAGTTTCCCGAAATTAGCCCAAGTATTTTCGATTGCTCTAGCGAGAAAACCTTCTGGCTGGCAATAGTTGCCGTCCCAAACCCGGTTAAGCCCAACGCAGTGAAGACTGGCAGAGTGGTTATAAAGAGCGCTGGTTGGAGGCGGAGGTGGCGGAGGAGATTCGGGCGGCGGCGAATAGGTGCTTGGCGGAGGGCTATAAGGCGGAGGCGTGTATTGAGTTGTCGGGTAAGGAGTATAAGAAGTGGTTCCTCCTCCGCAGTCTGATGGGCAAGAACTGGCTGTTTCGCCTGAACTGCAAACAGCGTCCCCGCAATAACCGCTATAAGGAGTGTAAGACGGATATGGGGTATAAGTGGTCGAGGTTGTAGATTTACAAGCGCCACTGATTGAATCCCAAGATTGGCCTGCCGGGCATGATGGGTATATTGATTTACAGGCATTGGTTGCCGAATCCCACCATTGACCCGAAGGGCAGGATGGAGCCGGAGTATAAGTATAAGTTGAATTTGGTTTACAGGTGCTGGTCGCCGAATCCCAATAATACCCGGCGGTGCAAGAATTGGTTGAACATTTGTTCATTCCATAATCCCAATATTGACCAGCTGGACAAGAAGGGGCTGGAGTGTAGGTTGTCGCGATAGAAGTACATTTACTCATTGCCGAATCCCACCATTGGCCCGAAGGGCAAGATGGATAGGGAGTATAACTTGGACCAGGCGTATAAGTCGGTTTTGGACAAGTAGTTGTTGACTTACCATCAGAGGTATAGCAGATTCCGGCGTAATCCTCCCGGTCGTTCATACAGAACCCGCCGCTTTCGCCATGATAGTGATAACCGGCCGGACAAGAACCGATGCCTGGACTAGGCCATGGACTTGGGCTGGTTGAACCAACACAGTATCCTTTGGCCGGATCCCACCATTGGGGCGGAGTGCACTGGCCTGTTGGCTGGGATGGACACTTGATTGTTGTCTTGCCATCAGCGCTATAGCAGGTACCGGCATAATCCTCCCGGTCGTTCATACAGAACCCGCCCTGTTCACCATGATAATGATAGCCGGCTGGACAAGTGCCCGGACTTGGGTAAGGCGAATAAGTTGGATATGGACCCGGTCCGTCAACACCGCTTGAACATCCTGGCGTTGTTACAGAATCTCCTTCTTTGGCTGATTTGGTCATTGGCCCGTCGCAGTAAATCTGCCGGCCCGATAAATCAGTGTACATCTGATGACAACCGTCACCTAAAAGGCTAATTAGTGATTTAGAACAAGAAGACCCGCCGGGACCGGGAGAATAAGTCGGTCCGGGTGAAACTCCTGGCGGCGGATAGTATTCATCATAATCGTCAGGACCGTAGCAGCTTGAATCTGCCGGATAATCAATCTGACCGTCGTTATCATTATCAAGACCGTCAGAACACTGAGGCTTAGTGCCGGGACCGGTCGGGTAAGGAACATAACCTCTAACTTTACAATATCCCGAGCCGCCAACTGGTGGATATAACCAGTCGCATCCAGAATAAGACAGGCAGGACTCTTTAGTTAGATTATTATCGCAAATTCCGCCGGGACCGTATTTATCAGGAGAATATGTCGGATAAGGAGAATAAGTCGGTATCGGCTTACAAGGCCCGTCTATAAAACATCCATCGCTATTCCTGAATGATTCGTGGTACTGGCCAGCCGGACATTCTACATAAGGCGAGGCCGGGCAGATTGGCGGATTGGTTGGATAAGGAGGCTGACCCGGACCGCCAATACCGGTATCGCAAACTTGCTTAGCGGTGGCAAAATCTCCGGACGTTATTGCTCTAAGGCATTCAGGGCTTGGCCCGTATTGAGAACCGCTTCCCGGAGGCGGATAGAGCTGATACCCCGTTGGTCCAGGACCATAAGGAGGCTGGCCCGGCTGATAAATAGCATCTCCATAAGGCGGAAAGCCCGGCGGAAAACCCCTATCAGTAGGCGGCGGCCCACCTTTAGTTATATATTCCGCCTCAATAGCCGACCTATTAAGGCTGTAGTCGTATTGCTGGTACTTGGTAACTGCTTGATCGCCGGTAAAACCGGAAAGTCCTTCTTTGGAACCGAAAGCGATGCATTCCGGACCGTTCGCAGGATTAGAGCAGTAAGTGAAACATTCTCTTTCATTCTTACAGCCCCCTGGCCCGGCAAAAGTTCCTCTAGTAAATTGGTCTTTCTTTTGAGCCAATTGGTCGCCTCTCTGAAGATGGCTTTTGATATCTTCGACAATAAATTGGACTTCAGGATTCTGCGAAGCTAAAGCCTGAATTTTTGGCAAAGCCCGCTTGCCACCTTCTAAACATTTTATGCCGATGCTTTGGTCAAAATTACCCTGTTCGCAAAGATCGGGGCTAAAACCAAGCTCCTGCCTCATTATGTCAAAAACCTGATCCATTACGTCAAAATCATTCTGGAAATCGTCATTGATGAAATCTCGGCAGGCCTTGGGATCCTGGACGCAAACGTCAAAATTATTGACCCCGCCCTTTTCTCTAAACTTGCCCACCATTTTAACGGCAAAATCTTTATCGGCTTGGGTGGCAAAACCTTGGGCAACCATAAAATCCATGCCCTTTGAAACTGCTTCGACATTGCCGGTCTTGCCCTGCTCTTCCATATATTGGCCGATCTGGTCAGGACTGGATAATGTCCGACCGTCCAAAGTGGTAAAAACTAAATTCTGGGCTTTTTTGTAATAATAATCTGCCACCCCGCTGACCCGGTTGTAAGAATTCTCAAGTTCCCTAATTCCTTGAGGCCCAAAAAATTCTGCCGCGATGCCTTTACATATCTCGGGGATAGCCGAAGTTCCGGCGGCCCTTGCTTCGGCTCCCGGATTCAGACAGAAATTACCGCAGCCAGAAACCGTATTATCGCCGCACTGATATTTGCCGCTTGATAAAGCTTCTTTAAGCTTAATGGTTCTATCGGTGGAATCGGCAATCGTGTCAATCTGGGCTCTGGCCTCGATTGGAACATATTTTCTAACCTTGTTTTCTTTAGATAATTTGGCGCAACCTCTCAAAAGTTCAACCGAAGCTGTGTCAGGATCCATTTCAATACATTGGTCAATAGTCAGGCCAGCGCTTTTGGCTAGCTCCACTATTTCTTTTTTTTCCCGGACTATGGTCGGAGTTAGATCAATTTGCGAAGCCAAGACCGAATCTTTTCTGCTTATCTTTAAAGCCAAACCTTCAGCCACGCCAACCAAGCATTCAATGCTCTGACAGCTTTTAATCTGATCAGCCACTTGACCCTTTATTTCATCCAAAATTGTATTGACTTGAGCCGTCTGCTCTACCGAAAAAAGATCATGCGCCTTTCCGATTTCAGCGCAATCAGCAAGATACTTATCCATATTACAGATATCCTTAGCTTGAGCCTGGTTCGTTACTTCTTGGCCATAAACCTGACTTAAATCTTTAAGGGCCGCGTCAACCTGCTCTTGGGTAACGCCTTCAGCTAATTCAGCTTGGACAAAACTAAAAACAGCCGCCAAAGAAATTAAGACAGCCATCATTAAAACAATAAAGCCAATTGGACTAAAGCTATACTTTTTATTCATAAAAAAACCGCATTAAAACGGATTAAGAATTTTCTTAGTTTTTTCAAAAGGATTAGCCTCGACTCCTCCCAAGGGATTGGCTGCTCCGAAAGGATTGGCCGCCTTGGCGGCATCTTCGGCCGCTTTCTTAGCTGATTCGGCCTGAACTTTCTTTATATCGGCTTCGGCTTTTTTGTAGCCCCGGCTCTGACCTGACCAAAGCCCGATAGAAAAAACGACTACGACCAAAACTACGACTATAATCAACTTGTCTTTTTCCCACATAATTTTTATTTTAAGTTTCTTAAAAAAACGACCTTGAATTAATTTTAATTCTTTAAAAAAAGTAAAACAAATTAAATTGTGGATAACTCTATACTTTAAATTCTAAACGATGGAATTTATAACCGTTATACTCGCCCGGCTTGTCTAAAAGCCCGGATTTGCCGATCTGATATTAATTATTTCATTTTTTATGATAATTTTCTATAAAAATATATGGCCAAAGGAATAAAAACAACGAGGATTGCGAAAATCCAAAAAAGAGACTGCCAGACATAATCAGAAACCGGTCCGCCTAAAAACAAACCCCTAACCGAATTAGCAGTTGCGGTTATTGGATTTATCTCGGCAAAAGTCTTAAGCCCCGAAGGCATTGTTTCAACCGGCACAAAAATTGAACTAGCAAAAACCAAAGGAAAAACCCAAATGAATCCGGCTGATTGAGCGGTCTCGACATTTTTAACCAAAATGCCAATGGTCGCTGAAATCCAGGAAAAAGCAAAACCGAAAAGCACAGCCAAGCTCAACCCAAAAAAGAAATTAAAGAATCCGTTTTCGTAACGAAAACCGATTATATATCCAACTAAAACCATAAGGGAAACAACAAAGATATTGCGCAGAATGTCTGAAATGGTCCGGCCCGCCAAAACAGCAGATCTGGCCATCGGCAAAGATCTAAAACGATCTATCATTCCTTTGGAAAGATCGTCGGCTAAACCAACACCGGTCATCATTGAACCGAAAAGCACGGCCTGGACGATTATGCCCGGAAGAAGATAAGAAATGTAATTTTCGGTCTGAACCATGATTGCTCCGCCGAAAACATAAGTAAAAAGTAAAACAAACATCACTGGCTGAATTGTGGAAAAAACCAAAAGCTGAGGCAATCTGGCATAGCGCTTCAAATTGCGCTTAGTCATCTCGGATATGTCTGAAATTATCCATTTGATGTTCGGCATATCAAAAAATATCATTAAACTTTTTCTTCAGTCCGATGGCCGGTTAAAGCAAGAAAAACATCATCGAGAGTCGGCCTTCTTAAAACAAGATCCTGAATTTTTATGTTAGCTTCATCAAAAAGCCTTATTGCTTCAACCGCAGTTGAA
The DNA here is from genome assembly GCA_038065855.1 of Patescibacteria group bacterium. Classification (GTDB taxonomy): domain Bacteria; phylum Patescibacteriota; class Minisyncoccia; order 2-02-FULL-40-12; family 2-02-FULL-40-12; genus JBBTQD01. Next base: position 39,357 of record JBBTQD010000001.1, on the reverse strand, counting down.
GTCCCCATCCCATTTCTCACCGGAATAACTATCTTTCCAAAATCAAATTCAATTTGAGGAATCTCCCGGCTCAAAGACTCTATTGCTCGAGCCGCTGAATTCAGTTCTTCTTTGTTATGAATATGAAACTCCAAAACATCGCCGCCAATCTGGGTTTTAAGCTCATCCGCCGTTCCTTTTGCAATAACATTTCCATGATCCAAAACAATTATTGAACCGGCCAGATTGTCAGCTTCTTCTAAATATTGAGTGGTTAAAATCACAGTTGTTCCGTTTTGGGATAAATTTCTGATTATTCCCCAGAGTTTTTGCCGGCTAGCCGGATCAAGACTGTTGGTCGGTTCATCCAAAAAAAGAACTTGGGGACGGCTTATGAGGCTGGCAGCTAAATCAAGCCTTCTTTTCATTCCGCCGGAGTAGTTTTTGACAATTCGTGAGCTGGCTTCCAGAAGACCAAAATCGTTCAACAACTCAACTGCCCTTTTTTGAACGCCGCCTTTATCAAGATGATAAAGGCGGCCAATCATATTAAGATTTTCAAAACCAGTAAGATTTTCATCAATGCTGGCGTATTGGCCGGCCAAACCGATTATCTCTCTAACTTTATATGGTTCTTTAAGCACCTCAAAACCACCAATATTCACAGCTCCTTTATCCGGCTTAAGCAAAGTGGTCATTATTTTAATCAAAGTCGTCTTGCCAGCGCCGTTTGGCCCCAAAAGAGCAGTAACTGTTCCCTTTTTTATATTAAAATAGATATCCTCAAGAGCCTTGATATCACCGTAGTTCTTGCTTACTCCGTTTACTGAAATAAAAAATTCTTTCTGTTTAAACAAATATAGACTCTGGTTAAAATCATCAATCAAATCAACAAAATGAGAAATATCCCAGCCGCTTTTTTTAAGCGCAGAAGATATTTCTTCGCTGGTCAGGCCAGCTTTTTTAGCTTGAAATACATAATCAATAAGTTCTGTATTCATGGATATTTGCTGGAAAATAATAACATTATCCCTTCATCACCGACTTTGATGCTGTTTCGATTCGCGAATCCGGCATTAACCTCAAGAATGTATTTAGCCGGCGCTTCTGATTTGAATACTTCCGGAAACGAATCCGGCCGCGCGTCTTTAACAATATTCACAACCCTGTAATTCTCGTCAAGCCAAATCACGTCTATCGGAAATTTCATATCTTTCATCCATATTCCGTAAATACCTGGTTCTTTGTAGATAAAAAGAAGACCCGCGTCTTCTTCCAGACTTTCTCTGCCGGAAAGGCCCCTGGTTTTCTCTTCAGACGTTTGAGCTGTCTCGACTTTAATTTTTATTTTACTTTTCCCTTCCAGAAAGAGGGGGAAAAAGATCCGGGTCTATAGTCCGGCTAAAGCAAGTCTGGCCAGCCTCATGGAGCCAGTTTTCGTCAAGGCCAAGATAATAATCCGGATAATAAGCCCCGCGGGGAGCCAAGGGCATTGGTTTTACTTCGCCTTTAACCGGACTCTCTTTGTTTGAAGTCTTGAAAACAGCGCAAAGCTCAAATTCCAAAGGCCCAAGGGTCTTATACATATAAGACTGCCCTGTCTCGGGGTCTTTGGCCGGGCTAAAACCGCGGGTGCTTGAACGAAGCTGATCTAAAGAGAAAGGCAAAATCTCTTTGGCTTGCCAATAATTTATTACTTCATTCTGAATTGACTGAAGATCCTGGAGCCGGCGTTCATCAAATCTCCGTTCCCGCTCGCTAAAAGGAGAACCGGCATTGAAAAAACCGAAAACAATGAAGAAAGCAGCCGAAGCAACAACGCCCCGGACAAACCATTTCATTTTCGGATGCTTCATCGCCGGAACGCTTTTACGGATATTCCAAAGATAGTAAATAAACACCGCAAGAGCGATAAAGAAAACCGCCAGGATTTTAAGGACGAACTGAACAGTCAGATCGCCGTTTAAAAAACGGAAAATCAAAGATACCAAGTCGCCGACAATGACGATTGCCGCCGCAAAAAGAGTAAAATGCAAAAACCACTTCCTTGATCTAAGCTCTTTTTTCTCGGGGTTTTTTTCAAGATCTTTCTGAATATAATAATTCCACCAGATAAAAAGCGGGAAAACGATAACCAGTATCGCCAGCGGCCACCTTAGAGATCCTTTCGCAAACCGGCCGTAGTCGTAGTTTAAAACATCCGGAAAATACAAATTAACCAGCCCGAAAATAAGAGCCCCGAAAGCGATCACCGAAACATAAAGGCCGATGATGGCCAAGAGCTGGCCAAACACGTCTTTGGGCCCGGTTTTATTTTGAAAATCCATATTTTTAAATTATACTAAAAAAAGAAAAAATGCAAAAATCTACTTAAACCATTCTTTCAAATTCTTAGGCCAACCTATTAAGAGAAGCAGCGCAAGCGGCGCTCCCCAGTTAGCCCAACGTTCGATAAAATCCCAGATAGGCATGCCGACAAGTGGACGCAAAAGCGCGGTCCAGAAACCCCAAAACACCATCCACAAAAGCGCCAGCCGAACCGGTTTAATCAAAATGAGAATCGCCAGCGCAATATCTATAATCCCAATAAGAAAAAGCAATTGTGTTGCAATTCCTGCATCGGATATACCAAATTTAGCAAACCATCCGATCCAATCTTTTTTACCCTCTAAAGCGAATGCGCCGTGGCCGATAAATTCGCCGGCAACGGCAATACGTAAAACCCACTCAATAATTTTAGAATTATTCATACCTTTACTTATTTGAAATTTTTTTCCAGAGCCAAATGCCAAGGAGAACAAGATCGACTACCGCCACGAGCCACGTGATGAAGCCGAGTCCGCTTACTCCTCCCATCATGCCCCAGTTGCTGTATCCCATCATTACTTTTTATAATACTATACACGATAAAAATTTAACAGCTATAATCTTGCTTTTCTTAAAAAAACGGCGTTAACAGCCACAATTACTGTCGAAAACGACATAAAAAGAGCCGCGAGCGCAGGCTCTAAAAGAATCCCTTTTGACGCAAAGATGCCGGCGGCAAGCGGAATCGCGGCCACATTATAGCCAGTTGCCCAGAATAGATTTTGGATCATTTTGGTATAAGTGAGACGCGATAGCTTGATGATTTTTACAATGTCTCGGGGATCATTGCGAACAAGAATAATACCGGCAGATTCAATGGCGACATTCGTGCCGGCCCCGATAGCAATGCCAAGATCAGCTTGAGTGAGAGCCGGCGCGTCGTTGATTCCGTCGCCGACCATCGCCACCCTATTCCCTTTTGACTGAAGAAATTTCACTTTCGCCGATTTCTCCTGCGGTAGAATTCTTGCGAAATACTCGTCAATGCCAAGTTCTTCCGCAACCCATGAGGCAACGGCTTCCGAATCTCCGGTGACCATGGCAATTTTTACCCCCATTGTTTTCAAAGCTTGGATTGCTTCACGCGACTCTTCTCGAATGAGATCAGCTAAGGCGAATACGCCTAATACTTCTTTTTCTACCGCTACGTAAATAATCGTTTTGCCTTTTTTATTTTCGTTACTGACTTCTTCCTGAATCTCCGCCGGGATCGAAAGGCCCAAATCATTAAGAATTGCTTGCCCGCCCACAAAGCTGACAACTTCGTTGACAATGCCCCTTACTCCTTTTCCGGGAATCCGCGCGAACTCTTTTATTTCAAGAAGCGACACCCCGGCCTCCTCTGCCCTTTTTACAATAGCTCTTGAGATAAAGTGTTCGGAATGGATATCAACCGATGCGGCGATTTGCAACAATTCTCTCTCATCCTTTGCGCCGACGGTCCAGATATTCGTCACGCCATATTCTCCTTTAGTAAGCGTTCCCGTTTTGTCGAAAAGCACAACGTCAATTTTTCTGGCAAGCTCCAAAGCCAAACGTTGACGCACCAGAAAACCGTTTTGGGCAGCCATGGTAGTGGAAATTGAAGCGACAAGCGGCACGGCAAGCCCCAAAGCATGCGGACAGGCAATTACAAGCACTGCTACAAGACGCTCAAGCGCAAAGCCAAATCCGGCTTTTGCGACAAGCCACAAAACAAAAGTAAGCCCGCCGGTAACAATTGCAATGACGGTAAGATAAAAAGCGGCCCGATCAGAAAGAATTTGAAGCCGGGACTTTGAAGCTTGCGCTTCCTTGATCAAACGCATGACACCGGCAAGAAAAGTATGCTCGCCGACTTTTGTCACTTTTATCTTAAGTGAACCATCGCTGTTTACAGTGCCAGCGATAACTTCACTCTGAACATTTTTAACAACAGGAGCTGATTCTCCGGTAATCATCGCTTCACTCACTTCAGACTTGCCTTCGATTACAACGCCGTCGGAAGGAATTCTTCCGCCGGGACGAACAAATACTATATCTCCTTCGCGCAATTCAGAAAGTGCAATTGTTTCAATTTTGCCATTGCGGATCACCTCGGCAATATCAGGAAGTAATTTTGAAAGTTCTTTAAGCGCTCCCTGCACCCCTGAAACCGCCCGCATCTCAAACCAGTGGCCGAGAAGCATGATTGTAATTAAGGTGGTAAGTTCCCAAAAAAGCGCGTGCTCCGGCGCGCTGAAAGCCGCATATACGCTATACAGATAGGCAGTGGAGATAGCGATGCCGATAAGCGTCATCATTCCGGGAAGCCGCGCCTTTAGTTCGCGCCATGCTCCAATAAGAAACACCCAGCCACCGTAGAAAAATACTGTTGAACCGAAAACCAACGGCAGATAGCGCGAGCCGGCAAAATCAGGAGCTTGCCAGCCGAGAATCTTTTGCACTACATCAGAATAAAGCACTACGGGAATAGTTAGGACCAAACTTATCCAGAACTTCCGCAGGAACATATCCGTGCTATGGCCAGCATGCTTGTCATGCACTGCATGCATTCCATGTTTGACCATTTTTTCCTTTACCGGTATTAAATTCATACCGCACTCCGGGCAGATGCCGGGAGTTTCCCGCTGGATTTCAGAATGCATCGGGCAGGTATAAAATCGTTCTTGATGTTGATAAGACACAAATAATGTTAATCAATTCGACAAGCATCGCAGCTGTTGTTTAATTTTTTTGATGAAAATAAAAGGGACATTAATAGTAAGGCGATTGATCCAAGCACTACATAAATCTTGTTATTGACTAAAAAAATTACAGAATTAGCGCCTAGGAACCCGAATAAAGCTCCTACACAAAGACTGCAAGTCGCCGTGCCAAATACTGATGAGGTTATCCCTGAAAATAATCCCGTACTACCAAGAACAGTATTACCCGCCATAGTTCTCACCGACTTTACTTGCTTAAGTATTTTTACCTGCATAATTACGATGAGCGAACTTAAGAATGAAGCAATTCCCAAGAATAGGTAATCTTTAAAGCCAAAAATAACTGCCTGAAAACTGGAGCTGTTGCCAGGCACAACTTTGACAGGAATATAAAACATGACACCGAACAAAATAACCCACAAAACAAAAACTCCTAATATATAATTTCGGTCTTTTAAAACCAGTATGATAGCTTTTGAAATCTGAATCTGAAAGATATATTCATCTAATTGTTGACCAATTCGACTTTGCTCAG
>JBBTQD010000001.1:0-33689 GCA_038065855.1 Patescibacteria group bacterium | reverse complement strand
AGTTTGTCGAAGGATTGAATTGTTTTAACTATGGATCGAAATGGAATAAACAGGATTATTCGTATCTAATTTCTATCTTATCGCCATTTTTCATTTGATAATTCTCGAATTCTATATTCGGGTTGCCATTTACAAACATTTTAACGCTCCCATCTGGCCCATTACAAAATTCGAATATACAACTTGAATTAAATTGCTTGTTCCAAATCTCAAAGAAACGACTCAACCTTATGTCTTTCTTTCTAATTACTCCTTGAATCTCTAAATGCAATACCCCGCTTGAATCATGGGTATGGATTGATTCGTGACGAATGCCGATTCCAAGATTCGCTGGAATTTCTTGCTTTTGCCCTTTAATGAAAACAGACAACTCTGGATGCCAATGAATGCCCCTCCTTGAAATAATTTCATCTTCTGGAGCAACGGGTCTGGTTGCGCTATACCATACGAATCCGCCAATTCCAACAGCAATAATTATTAACGGAATTATTATCTTGAGCGTTTTTTTTATCATCTGCCTTCGAGACAATATTTTCTGTTCTCCTGATTTCTTTTCTTTTTTAAGCTGGTATGAATCTTTGTTTGTTTGTATTTCTTCCATGGTTAGTGATGATGTTCTTTGTCGCCGCCGCAGCCGTCTGAAAGATTCCAAACATCGGTGGCTTGTTCGCCAGTGAATTTATAGTTACGGATTAAATATATCCAAAGGCAACGACAGAAAAAATAACGATTATTGAAATGAATTTGGATGACAAATGAGTATTAAATTAGGCTATGAAACGTACAGTATGTTCAATATACTGTACGTTTCATAGCGGATCGCAAGAACGAGTAGAGTTAGCGGCTTAGAACAGCAACCAGCTCCGGAAGAGCGGCGCCAACCGTGATGTCCGGTCTTCGCTCATGCACGGTCATGGCCAGACCGATCGGGAGTTTGCTTACGAGAATCGTCCGCCCGTTGTCAAAAACAAGGGCATCCCGATGGTTTCTTTCGCGGTTCGGGAGTTGCATGAAGATCGGGTACAACTCTCCTTTTGACAGTTCAAACGACTCCCGAATCTCCTTAGGGAGATCCGAAATCATCAAACAGGCCCCGCTCCTTAAACAGACCGCGGTCGTACGATCGTCAGGCGACGCAGTCCCGCGCGTGTACGGGCCGAACTGGGTAACGACAAGTCGCTCTCCAGTCCGATAGTCCCGCTGGTTCTTAGCGACAACAGAGTAATCACACATGACCATTCCCTCCTTCTTGAGTCAGAAATCGACTCAAAGTACTGAAGTTATGATAAATCAGCATCCGCAATATGGCAAGTTTATAAAATTATTTATGGGCTTTTCTTAATATGGAACTGCCTTCAAAAAACTGATTCGGCTACGCCCGGAGAAATTTCCAAAGCCACAGGCGTTGCCCGTCGAACCATTAATCAAGCACTTGATAAGCTCCTTCGACTCAAAAAGGTGGAGCGCGTTGGACTTGGTCGAACGACTCGCTACAGGAAACCATGACATGAAGAATTATGAAAAAACTTTATTTTAAACAAGATGAAACAAATATAAACGATTTGTACTACGACGCGATGGAACTTCTTAGGGGCGATTCTAACGACGCAAAAGAGGCCGAAAGGTTACTCACAAAAGCCTTGAAATTAGATGAACATAATGTGCAGACCCACGTTGGATTTGCCCACGTATACGGGTTTCTAAAAAACAAACAGAAAGCAAAAAAGCATATAGAAGAAGCATACTGGGAAACACTTAAAAAGTTTCCCAACTGGCGGTGAGGGTGGGATTTGGTCTCTTTGTTTGTTTTGTAAATTAATGTTCGACCCCTGGGAGTCCGCCAGGACTCCCTTCAAATCCCACACAGATATATCAAATTATAACACCAGAAAGTGTTCTAATTTGTTAATACGGTGAGGGTGGGATTTGAACCCACGAGGCACCTTACGGCACCACGGCTTTCCAAGCCGTTCGATTAAACCACTCTCGCACCTCACCATTCTCTAAATCTTCATCCCCCTTAAAATTTTAATCCTCTCCTCTATCGGCGGATGAGTCATGAAAAGTTTTACAAACCAGCTTTTTCTTTCTTTGCCTTTGAACGGATTCGAGATGTAAAGATGAGCGGTAGCATCAGAAGCTGATCTCATCGGATTAATATCTTCACCGATTTTTTCAAGGGCCGAAGCCAAACCTTCGGGATAGCGGGTTAAAAGCGCGCCCGAAGCATCAGCCAGAAATTCACGCTTTCTTGAAACCGCAAGGCGAAGCAATATAGCCGCAAAAGGAGCTAAAATAGCGGCAACAATCGCCATAATCAAAACCAATGCCCCGCCTCTTCGATCGTCGCTTGACCAAAAAGTCATCCTCAAAAAAATGTCGGCAATCATAGCGATGGCTCCGGACAAAACAACGGCAATGGTGGATACAAGAATGTCCCGGTTTCCGATATGCGACAATTCGTGAGCCAAAATTCCTTCCAGTTCAGTTCGGTTTAATTTTGCTAAGGCGCCGGCGGTGATTGCCACAGCCGAATTTTTCGGGTTCCGGCCCGTGGCGAAAGCGTTAATCTGCGGCTCATTGATAATGTAAAGCCTCGGCAAAGGCAACCCGGCAGTAATACTCAAATTTTCAACCAAATTATAAAACTCGGGGTTTTGTCTTCTTTCAACCGGCTTGGCTCGAGCGATTGAAAGAGCAATTTTATCGGAAAACCAATAAGCAACGATATTCATTATCAAGCTGAAGCCGACGGCGACATACAGAATCGCCGGATTTTCAAAAGCCAAACTAAATATCCAGCCGATGGCGATAATCAAAACCAAAAACAGGCTGATGAAGAGCCAAGTCTTGCGGATGTTAGAAGCTCTGTGAGAATAGAGATTAGCCATTAGCTAAAACGAAACTTTCACTGGTTCTTTTTCCGCTTCGTTTTCGAGATCGAAAAATTCTTCTTTTTTAAACCAGAACATTCCGGCAATCAGATTGGTTGGGAATTGCTCAACTGAAGTGTTAAGATCCAAAACCGTGGAGTTGTAAAATCTGCGGCTGGCCTGGATTTTATTTTCAGTGTCAGAAAGTTCAATCTGTAATTCCCGGAAATTCTCCGAAGCTCGAAGCTGCGGGTACGCTTCGGCCACGGCAAATAAATGCCTTAAAGCGCCTGTCAGCATATTTTCGGCCTTGCCGTGTTCTTCAGGAGTTTTTGCGCTGATAGCCATTGAACGAGCTCGAGTTACCTCTTCAAAAACTACTTTTTCATGAGCCGCATATCCTTTAACCGCATTAACCAAATTCGGAATCAAATCATATCTTCGTTTTAGTTGAACCTCAATGTCAGACCAGGATTCTTTGACTCTATTCCGGCGAACAATCAAAACATTGTAGGTGGCGATAGACCAAACGACTAAAATAGCGGCGATGGTTAAAATGATAGCGGTTATTGACATTAAATCTATCTTAACAAAAAAGAGTCATTTTGACTACTTAATAATCCTCCGGCATCTTCGGTCCTTTTTCTTTTTCCTCGGGATAATCTGCCACTACCGCTTCGGTGGTCAAAATAAGAGAAGCAATGGAAGCGGCATTAGATAAAGTCGCCCTCACCACTTTCAAAGGATCAATAATCCCCTCTTTGAACATATCAACGTATTCTCCAGTCAAAGCGTTAAATCCCCAGCCCGACTCCAGGCTAAAAACTTTTAAAGCCACTTCGTTTGAATCCTTGCCCGCGTTTTCGGCGATAACCCTCAAAGGTTTTTCCAAAACAGTTTTAATCAACGAAACGCCTTTGGCTTCGTCCCCAACTTCAGGCACGCCTTTAACGGCTTTTTGATTCAGTTCTTTAGAAACCTCAAAAAGTGCTACACCTCCGCCGGCGACAATCCCCTCTTCCAGAGCCGCCCGAGTGGCTGAAACCGCGTCTTCAATCCTGAATTTTTTCTCTTTGAGTTCGGTTTCAGTGGTAGCGCCGACTCTGATTACCGCTACGCCGCCCGACAATTTGCCCAATCTTTCTTGAAGCTTTTCTTTATCAAAATCAGAAGTTGACTTTTCTATTTGAGCTCTAATCTGGCTGACCCGCTTGTCAATTTCAGTTTTTTTGCCTTTCCCGCCGACAATGGTCGTGTTCTCTTTGCTTGAAATAACCCGATGAGCCCGGCCAAGCATAGCCGGTTCAACGCTTTCCAGTTTAACTCCTCTTTCTTCTGAAATAACCTGGCTGCCGGTAACAATGGCAATATCTTCAAGCAGTTCCTTTTTTCGATCGCCAAAACCGGGTGCTTTTATAGCTAAAGAATTAAAAGTACCCCGGAGTCTATTAACCACCAAAGTGGCCAAGGCATCGCCTTCAACTTCCTCGGCGATAATCACCAAATCTCTTTTCCCGGCCCGGGAAAGTTTTTCAAGCAAAGCGACAATATCGTGAATAGAAGAAATTTTCTTGTCGGTTATCAAAATATAGGGGTCTTCAAAAACTGCCTCCATCCTTTCAGGATTAGTAATCATATAGGGCGAAACATAGCCGCGGTCAAACTGCATTCCCTCAACCAGCTCTTTCGACATTTCGGCTGATTGCGATTCCTCCACGGTCACCACTCCGTCTTTGCCGACTTCCTTAAAAACATCGGCAATCAGCTCTCCGATTTCCGGATCATTGGCCGCGATAGAAGCCACTTCTTTTATCTTTTCGTGGCTGGAAACAGTTTTTTTCTTTTTATTCAAATAATCAATCACCCACTCAACGGCCTTGTCTATGCCCTTTTTCAAAACCATCGGGTTGGCGCCCGAATTCACCGCGGAAAATCCCTCGGCCACGATGGCTTGGGCTAAAACCGTGGCCGTGGTGGTGCCATCGCCAACCACATCATTTGTTTTGGAAGCAACCTCTTTAATCAATTCGGCGCCGATATTTTCAAATTTGTCTTTTAGCTCAATTTCCTTGGCTACGGTCACCCCATCTTTAGTGATTGTGGGGCTGCCAAAAGATTTATCCAAAATAACATTCCGCCCTTTTGGTCCAAGAGTAACCTTGACCGCATTGGCAATTTTATCAACTCCCCGCTTTAGAGCTTCCCGCGCTTCTGCTTTATAATAAATTTGTTTTGCCATAATTATTCAATTATTGCCAAGATATCTTCTTCCTTCGCAATTAAATACTCAATTTCTTTTCCGGTTTTTTTGTCCTCTACTTTAATCTCGTTCGGCCCGTATTTAGTGAATAAAACCACGTCGCCCTTTTTAACATCCATCCGAATTCTCTTGCCGTTTTTATCGAATTTTCCCGGCCCAACCTCTAAAACCCGGCCTTTTTCCGGCCTTTCTTTTTCCACTGTTTCCGGTAAAATAATCCCGCCTTTTTTCTTTTCTTCCTTCACCGGCTCCAAAAGTATATTATCCCGAAGAGGTTTAATTTTCATATCGACAATAATCTATTTAGCAAATGAACTTCTTTCTGTCAAATCTTTAAACCCTAATTCAATAATTTTCTTATTATACTTTTCAATAATTTTCAGCTCCGGCGAATCGGGATGGAATTCCAAACTTTCGTCGTCGGCTTTGACCCGGCCGTCCGGCTTATAGGTCAAATGGCAGCTATTTATCCTACGAAGCTGGTATTTTTTTAAAATCGTTTCCAGCCAGCCGCCCGCTTTTGTATCCAAAATTATCTCGCTTGTCTTTTTTATTAAATTTAAAATTTTTGAGTTTTGAATTTGTTTAGGATTCAGAATTTTGAATTTAGGATTTCTTATTGCTTCCGGCCAGCCCCGCACATACTCACCCACCCACGAATTAGCAGTGCAAAATTGGTCAATTATTTTTTCATCTTCCGTCCAAATCAGGGCCAACCTTGCGTAAAGCTGGGCCGTGTAAATGCTTTTTCGGGGAATATACAATGACTTATCGGTTATAAAATGGTTAAGACAGATTTTATCCGGAGCGACTCTTTCATGGCGGGTCCGCCGGACGCCCAACAAACTTAATAAAAGTATAACCAAAAAGCGGACGGTCCAGATCCGGCCATGTTTCACAACTATCAAAACATCCAAATCGCTCTCTTTGACGGTATTCTTCAACGCAAGGGAACCCGACGCGAAAACCAGCCTTAAATAGGGAATCATTCGAAACCATTTAACCGTCTTTAATGTTTTTCGCCACTTCTTTTCAGCTATCTCATTTCTTTCTTTTCTGACTTCAACTAACTTTTTTCTATTTTTCAAAAAATAAAAACCGTTTGATTCTTCAAGTAAATTTTCCCCGATTAAACTTTCCAAACCAGTATTAACATCTTCTTTGCTCCCGCTAAACAAAAAAGTATTTAATTCTTCGAAAGTTAATGGATAATCAAAACTGTCGTAATAAACAATTGTCTTTAAAATGGCTTCTTCAACTTTACTCATTGGTTAAATAATACAAAATAGTATCCACAGCCGCCATTTGACAGCAAATTCCGGCGGTAATAATATGGTTTTTGTGGCTATAAATAGGCAACAAAAAACTTTGTTTATTATTAAATTTACTTATTCTGCTTAGCAGCAGATTTTAGGGTTTTACTGGCTGGATGAACCCTAAAATCTGCTGAAAAAGCAGGATTTTTTCTTTCAAAAGCACATTCGCTGCACCTTTTGTACTTTTTAAACAAGGAGGAACCGTGACTGAAACCGCCAACACGTCGCCGTCTCGAGCAATCCAAAAAAACGGAGAACCAAAAAAGAATGGATGCACTCCTGAGGAGCTCTACAAACAATATTCTATGGAGCGAGAAAGTCTGACCGTCAAAGAAAAAAAAAGAAAGGCTAGTAACAATAGAAGAGCTAGGCTTCGCGACCTTGATGAAAGACTGATTCCAAATGTGATCAGGCGTCTAAACGAAAGAGACTGACTCTTCCTGCCATAGTCTGCCACAGTTACGGCCCGGGTTAACCCCTGGGCCTTTTTGTTTTTAAAAAATAGTATATAAATAAATCTATATAATTGGTTTGCCGATATGACCGTTAAATTAAAGAACCAAATCCAAAAAGCGTCTCAAAACCCCGGTGTCTATCTTTTCAAAAACAAAGCCGGCAAAATTTTATATATCGGCAAAGCGGTAAATTTAAAGAATCGTCTGAAGCAATATCTGCGAATCAAAGCCTACGTTCCCTTTTCAGGGCATCTTTCGAAAGAAGCAGAAAAACTGGATACCAAAACCACTGACTCGGAAATAGAAGCCCTTATTCTTGAATCAAGCCTTATAAAAAAGCACCGACCCAAATATAACATCAGACTCCGCGACGACAAACAATACTTTTTTGTTGGTTTCACCAAAGAAGAATTTCCTAAAATATTTTTAACTCACCGGCCACAGACGGAATATCAATATATCGAAGTATCAAATTTCATCGGACCATTTACCGATGGCACGGCCCTTAAAATAACATTGCGGCTTTTGCGTCGGGCATTCCCCTATTGCACTTGCAAACAAAAGCATCATAACTTCTGCCTCAATTATCATATTGGAAAATGCCTTGGATATTGCTGCCTAAAAATCAAAAATCAAAATGTAAAAATCAAAATTACAACTCAAAATTTAAAAATTTACAAAAAAAATATTAAAGCAATAAAGGGTATTCTGACGGGAAAGAAAAATTCAATAATAAAAGAACTAAAGAAAGAATTAGATCAGCTGGTCGAAAAACAAGATTTCGAAAAAGCGATAGAATTAAGAAATAAAGTTAAAAAACTGGAACGGGTTTTTGAAAACGCAAAAATAATTAACCGCCAAGCTAATGATGCGAATGCTCTAATTGAATTAAAAAAAATATTTAAATTGTCAGATGCGCCCAGGCGCATCGAGGGCTTTGACATTTCAAACATCCAGGGCAAAAATGCCGTTGGAGTGATGATTGTTTTTACAGACGGCCAGCCGGATAAAAACGAATACCGGAAATTCAAAATCAGATTTAAAAAAGAACCGAATGATATCGCAATGTTAAAAGAAATATTGACCCGCCGATTCTGCCATCCGGAATGGCCTTATCCGGATTTAATTTTTATTGACGGCGGAAAAGGACAACTTAACGCAGCTAAAAAAACTACGACGGGCGCGGCGATTATATCTTTAGCCAAAGGTAAAAATGAAGTTTTTTCGGATATCTTGAAAAATCCGGTCCCGATAAAAAGGCTCCCCGCCCCAGTCCAAAATTTAATCAAGCAAATCGACTCCGAAGCCCATAGATTTGCGATTTCTTACTACAGAAAAATCCATCGAAAAATGCTTATTGCTTAAAATCTTTTTTTGGGTTATCCTTGGTTTATGTCATTACTGGATATCGGTCAAATTCTTGTTTCAATTCTTTTAATCGCGGTTATCCTCCTTCAACAACGGGGCGGCGGCTTGTCAGGTGTTTTCGGAGGCGAAAGTTCGGTTTACGCCACTAAAAGAGGAATCGAAAAAAACATTTTTACAACCACCATTATCCTGGCAGCTCTTTTTATAGGAATCTCAGTCTTAAGGCTGTTTTTATAAAATGGCTGATGATCTTGAATTTTTCTATTCCGGAAACTTGAATCGAAAACGCCCCCAAAAAGAAAAGGTTAGGGAAAAAATAAAAAGTTTCCTGAAAAATAAACTCAAAAACTATTTCTTCGATGAAAAACAGATAAAAAATCTGGCCAATTTTCTATCTCCGAAAGAAAGATATTCAGTTATCGGCCTTTCTCTAGTTATAATCGTATCCTTATTCGCCATCCCGATCGGCTACTGGTTTAGCATCACCTTTGCCGGCCCGGATTATGGCAGCAGTTTTACCGAAGGATTAGTTGGAGAACCGAGATTCATCAATCCTCTGCTTCTTTCAAACGACACTGACCGAGACCTGGCTCAGTTGATTTATTCCGGACTTCTAAAAAATGACGGCAAAGGAAATTTTATTCCTGATCTGGCCGAAAACTTCTCAATATCCGACGACGGTCTGATCTACAAATTTAATCTTAGAAAAAACGTCAGATGGCATGACGCTAGGCGTTTTTCGGCCGACGACGTAATTTTTACCGTAAAAACTGCCCAGAATTCTGACTTCTCAAGTCCCCAAAGAATTAATTGGCAAGGAGTGGAAGTAATAAAAATCGATGATTTCAGCCTTGAATTCAAACTTAAAAACCCTTACGTCCAGTTCATAAATAATCTTAGCCTTGGGATTCTGCCGGCTCATTTATGGCAGGAAGTGAAGCCGTCTAACTTTATTCTTTACGAACTTAACCTCAAACCTGTCGGTTCCGGCCCTTACAAATTTTTTAAATTAAAAAAGGATAAATCAGGCAGAATCACTTCTTATGAACTTGCGGCTGATAAAAATTATTTCTTGGGCCGGCCTTACATTGATTCAATAAAATTCAAATTCTACTCAACCGAAGAAGAACTGATCCAATCTTTCAATTTAAGCGGAGTAGACAGCTTGAGCGGGTTGAGTCCGGTAAATTTAAAAAGCCTCCGATTTCCCGGCAAAGTAAAAATCCAAAAAATAAAAATTCCCAGGTATTTCGCCGTATTTCTAAACCAAAACCAAAGCGATGTCCTATCAGATAAAAATATCAGACTGGCTATGGCTTACTCGGTCAATAAGGACAAAATAATTGAAATCATTTCGGGCAACGGATTCAAAGCTGACTCGCCGGTTATTCCGGAGGTTTTCCGGAACTTCGAAAGCAACATAAAAAAATACGATTATAATCCGGAATTCGCCCGACAGATTCTTCAAAATTCGCTCTGGTTGGATGAGGATGGTAACGGCTTTAGAGAAAAAAATAGTAAAAAATTAGAAATCGAACTAGCCGTGCCATTGAAAAAAGAACTGGTTGAAATCGGCCGGGAGCTCGTTAAAGAATGGGAGAATATCGGAATAAAAATCAATTTAATCAGCGTGCCGATAACAGAACTCCAACAAAAATTCATCCAGTCAAGAAACTACCAAGCCCTTCTTTTCGGTGAGGTTTTAAATATTGAACCCGACCCTTTCAGCTTCTGGCATTCTTCCCAAAAAAAAGACCCGGGCCTTAACCTGGCTTTGTATGATAGCCGGGGAGCTGATAAACTTTTAGAAGAAGCCAAGCAAACCCTGAACCCGGTGGCCAGAGCCGGCAAATACAAAGATTTCCAGAATCTAGTGATTGAAGACCTGCCCGCGATTTTCCTATATAGTCCCAATTATATTTATCCCCAGGCTAAGAAAATAAAAGGCTCTGAAAACGAATTGCTCGGCCTGCCCTCAGAAAGATTTGCCAATATAGAAAAATGGCACATAGAAACTCAAAGAAAGAAAAAATAATAAGCAATAATTTATGGATTTTAAACAGATAATTCTTGATTTTCCAAAACAGTTTAAAACCGGTTTTGAGTCGACAAAAAATTTAAAAATCAACGGTTCGTTTAAGAATATAATTTTTTGCGGAATGGGCGGATCGATCATACCGGCTGAAATTTTATTCACCCTTTTACCGGAGCTGGCTAATAATTTCCACGTCCACCGCGACTACGGCTTGCCATCATGGACAACAAAAAATGATTTAGTTATCTGTATTTCCTGGTCGGGCGGAACCAAAGAAACAATTTCTTCTTATCAAGCGGCAAAAAGGCTTGAAGCAAAAACTTTAACGATAACCAAAGGACTAGAGCTTAAAAAATTAGCCCAAGAAAACAACGATACAATGGTTATTTTACCCGATGAAAGGATCCCGGCAAGATCAGGAGCCGGCTATATGTTTTCAAGCCTGTTGACTGTTTTGACCAATTCAGGTATCATTGATTTTGAATCTGAGGAACTCGTTAGTTTATCGAAAACTCTGAAGCCGGATGGATTCGAAAAAAAAGGAGGAGAAATCGCCGAAAGAATCGGCAACTGGACTCCTTTGATTTACTCCTCTTTTCAAAACAGATTCCTCGCTTCTTTTTGGAAAATAAAATTCAACGAAAATTCAAAGATTCATTCTTTTTGGAATCATTTCCCCGGCGCCGGCCATAACGAAATCGCCGGCTTCGATCACGCTGAGCGTGATTTGAATCCCGCTAAGCGGAACTGGGATAACTTTTTCGTAATTTTACTGAAAGACGGGCAAGACGGCGAAGCCCAGTCAAAAAAACTTTCAACAGCGGCAAAACTTTTAGATCAACGTATCATTCCTTATGAAACAATTGAACTCGAAGGCAAAACCCGGCTTGAAAAAATATTCAATAATTTTATTTTAAGCGATTGGACAAGTTTTTATCTGGCCAAAAATCGGGGAGTTGAACCAACCGAAGCAAAGATAATTGAAAAGTTTAAAGAAATGGAAAAATAAGCAGTGCGCCTGTGATGGAACGGCAGACATGTACGGTTCAGGGCCGTATGACCGCAAGGTCGTGGAGGTTCAAATCCTCCCAGGCGCAACAGTAAAATAAATGGTCTCCGCAAGAACTCATAGAACAATTAGAACAGTTAGAAGAAGAACTTCAAAACCGCCAACAAAAGAAGCCGGCCGGATTTCGGCTGACGAATTAAGGATTATTCCTTTGGGCGGCCTTGAAGAAGTCGGCCGCAATATGACTGTTTTTGAGTATAATGACGACATCATCATTTTGGATATGGGCCTCCAATTCCCCGAAGAAGATATGCCGGGGATTGATTATATAATCCCCGACATCCGCTATCTTGAAGGTAAGGAAAAAAATATTCGCGGCGTAATCCTCTCTCACGGCCATCTTGACCACATTGGCGCGGCTCCACATCTGCTTCCAAAACTTGGCTGGCCGCCGGTTTACGCCAGCCGCCTGACTTTGGTATTACTTCGTAAACGGCTTGAAGAATCTAATCTGGCGCAATATTTAGTAGCCCATGAGATTAAATCTGCCAGCGAAGAAATCAATCTGGGCGATTACTTCAAAGTGAATTTCTTTGAAGTAACCCACAGCATTATGGATGCTTTAGGGATAATTTTGCAGACGCCTTCCGGAAATATCATCCACCCCGGCGATTGGCGTTATGATATGAATCCGGTTAATGGCAAGCCAACCGACTTTTCGCATTTAGCCCGTTGGAACACCCAAGAAAAACCATCCGTCTTAATGATGGAATCCCTGGGCTCAACCAAAGAAGGAAGCCAGTTATCAGAATCGGAAGTTTATAAAAACATAAGAAAAATAATAGAAACTGCGCCGGGCCGCATCATTATCGCCACTTTTGCTTCAATGGTTGAAAGAGTCTCCCAGATTATCAGTATCGCCGAGGAACTCGGCAAAAAGGTGGCACTTGACGGCTATTCAATGAAAATGAACATTGAAATCGCGAAAAAAATCGGCTACCTTAAGTTTAGCCCAAATGTCCTGATTGACATTAAAAATGTCCACGACTACCCACCCAATAAAATAATTGCCATTGTAACCGGCGCCCAAGGCGAAGACCGGGCGGCTTTAATGCGTATCGCCAATGGCGAGCACCGCCAAATCAAAATTGAAAAATCGGATACCATTATCTTTTCCTCATCAGTCATTCCAGGCAACGAACGCACAATCCAACGTTTAAAAGACAATCTTTACCGGCAAGGCGCCAATGTCATCCATAAAGAGATTATGGATGTGCATTCAGGCGGCCATGCCTTTATTGAAGACATCAAACTTTTAATCAGACAGGTCAAACCAAAATACCTTTTGCCGGTTTACGCCAACCACTATCTGCTCTGCGAGGGAGCCAAAGTCGCCGAATCTGATGGTTTCCCCAAGCAAGATATATTTATCCTCGATAACGGCAGTATCGGCATCTTAAACCAAAGCGGCTTCCATATCTCCGAAGAAAAAACTCCTATTCAATATGTCTTCGTCGATGGTTTAGGTATTGGCGACATCGGCAATGTTGTCTTGCGCGACCGAAAGGTCCTGGCCGAAGACGGAATGTTTGTTATCGTCGCAACTGTGGATTCGAGAACCGGCCGGGTCCGTACCAGCCCGGACATCATTTCCCGCGGCTTTGTTTATTTAAGAGAAAATACCGACTTACTGAATGAGGTCCGCAAACGGGTTCGGACCATTGTTGAAAGAAAAACTGTGGGCCGCGGCCCGATCGATTGGATTTATCTGAAAGACGAGATCAAAGAAAAAATCGGGTCGTTTTTATTCCAAAAAACCGAGCGCCGGCCAATGGTCTTGCCGGTGGTTATAGAAGTTTAAGATGACACGAATCCTTTCAGGCATCCGGCCTTCAGGAAAATTACACTTAGGTAATTATTTGGGGGCCATAAAAAACTGGATTGATTTGCAGGGCAAAAATCCGGAGCTTTGCGTTTTTATGATTGCCGACTATCACGGCATCACCACTCCGTTTGAGCCAAAAAAATATAACGAACAAGTTTTAGATACTGCATGTGAATTTTTAGCGGCCGGAATTGATCCTAAAAAATCTTTGCTAATCCGCCAGTCAAAAATACCCCAGCACACCGAACTGGCTTGGATTTTTAATACAATCACGCCAGTCAGTTGGCTTGACCGTCTGCCAACCTACAAAGAACAACTTGAAAAAACAAAATCAAACAATATCGGACTTTTAAATTATCCTGTTCTTATGGCTGCAGATATCTTAATCTATAAAGCCAATTTAGTGCCGGTTGGTGAAGACCAACTTCCTCATATTGATATAACCAATGAGATATTAAAAAAGTTTAATTCATTGTTCGGCCAAACTTTTGAGCCGGTTAAAGCCCACATTGCTCCAGGCGCAAGAATTATGTCTTTGCAAGAACCTACTAAGAAAATGTCCAAAACCGGCGATGAAGGAATTGCTTTGATTGATCCGCCAGATATAATCCGCGAAAAAATCAAAAAAGCGATAACCGATTCAGGCAAAGAAATAATATTTGATGAAAAAAACAAGCCGGCTATCTCGAATTTAATGACGATTTACGCCCTATTGGATCCTTCGGTAAAAAATCTGCGGCAGATTGAACAAAAATACGAAGGGAAAACATATGTAGAATTTAAAAATGACCTGTCGGAAATAATTGTCGCCTTTTTAAAACCGTTCCAGAAAAAATATAAAGAGTTTTCAAGAAACTCCGGCGAAGTCATAAAGATATTGATTAATTCCGAAGAAAATGCTAAAAGTATAGCAGAAAGTGCCTTATCGGAAGTGAAGGAAAAACTGGGATTAGGAGAAGACTGATGTCAAAAGTCAAATGTCCGAAATGCGGTTCAGATTTGTTTGATGGCGAATATTGCCGAAAATGTGATTATCGCAAACCCATCAAATTCCGTTACCCCAAAGGCAACGGGAATAACGGAATAAAAATAAAAAAAATAAGGAGATTTTGATGACCCTTCTCCAAAAAGAGTAATCCTATGGGGTTACTCTTTGTTCTATAAAATCACTAATTTCTTTTATCTTCTGATCCAGAACATACTGAGTTTCGGCTTCGACGACTAAACGCAAGACTGGTTCGGTGTTTGACGGCCGCAGATTAAACCACCAACTTGTCCCGAAGGAAGTCGTGGGATATCCAATAGTTATCCCGTCCAACTCATCAATTTTCCCGTCTTTATAATTTTCTTTTAATCTCTGAATTAAACTTGCCGCTTGTTTCTGATCACTTGCTTCTATGTTGATTTCCCCGGAATGGAAATATTTTTCAAAAGGCTTGATGAGTTCGGCTAATGACTCCCCGGTTTCGTTCATAATTTTCAGCAATTTCAATTTCATCAAAATCGGGACCTCAACGTAAAATACATCTTTGAAATAAAAATGGCCGGAAAGTTCTGCGCCAAAAAAAGCTCTATTTCTCCGCATTGCCTCTTTTATAAAAAAATGGCCGACTCGCGAACAAATCGCCTCTCCCCCGCTTTGTAAAATATATTCCGGTATTGCCTTTGAAAAACGAAAGTCGTAGATAAATATTGGCTTTCTAAAAATCCCGCTCAAAAAAGATTTTTTATCCAAAAAATCTTTGATTATCACTCCGCTTAGCAAATCGGCTCTTATTTGTTTTCCTTTTTCATAAACCAGAAGGCGGTCGCTGTCAGAATCAAATTCAAATCGGATATCTTTAATCTCTGGCTCTTTATCAATTCCTGCCTTCTTAAATAAATAATTTTCATACTCTTTGCTCAAATCTTTCTTAATAACTTCGCCTTTTCTAATTTTATTAATGACAATATTTTCAGCCGTTTTTTTAATTTCTGAAAGGCCATTCGATTGACCTATTAAAATTGCTTTCTCGCGAACCAATTTAAGACCATTATAATCAGGCGGATTATGGGAAGCAGTTATCATCACTCCCCCGCCAGCCGCCAGCCGGTTAACCGTAAAATAAAAAAGCGGCGAACTTGCCAAACCAATATCAATAACATCCGCGCCGGAAGCCATAATCGCCGTCATTACTGACTCTTTCAGCAATTCAGAGCTTTTCCGACCGTCATGAGCTACGATTAATTTATCAGGATTTAAAAATTCAACCAGTGCCGCCGAAATTTTGAAAACGGCTTCTTCGTTTATCTCATCTGGATATTTGCCACGAATATCATAAACCCGGAAAATAGATTCATTAACGATAGACATTTTTTGAATTTATTATACCATATAACAGATATGCTCTCTGTGGGGATAGTCGGACTGCCCAATGTCGGGAAATCAACTCTTTTTAAAGCCCTGACCAAAAAAGCGGTTGATATACAAAATTATCCTTTTACAACCATTGACCCAAATGTGGGCGTGGTTGCCGTGCCCGACAAAAGAATTGATGCTTTGGCTGAAATTTCAAAATCAACGAAAAAAATCTACACAACCATAGAATTCATAGATATTGCCGGTTTGGTCAAAGGCGCGGCCAAAGGTGAAGGATTGGGAAACAAATTTCTGGCCAATATCCGCGAAACCGACGCTGTCGTCCATATAGTCAGGATTTTTCCGGACGAAAAAATAATTCATATCCATAATAAAATAGACCCGGTTAATGATATCGGGGTAATTGAAACCGAACTTGAACTAGCTGATTTACAGACAAAAGAAAAAAGGAATGAAAAAAATAAAATTGACTTACCGCCTTTGAAACTTTTAACCGATAAAAAAGTCATTTTTGTATTCAATGTTTCTGAAAAGCAACTTTCCGAAGGCTGGCGGCCGGACGAAAACTTACTAAAAGCTATCAGCGGCCGCGACTTCGTGATTCTTTCAACACCTCTTGAGTTAGCTTTGTCTGAATCATCTCCGGAAGAAAAAAAAGAATACTTAGCTGAATTCAATATTCCTGAAAGCGGTTTAGATTTATTGATAAAAACAGCCTATAAGACCCTTGGCCTCATCACTTTTTTTACCACCGGCGAAGACGAAACCCGGGCCTGGACCGCCAAAAAAAACGACTCGATACCGAAAGCGGCCCGGGCGATCCATACTGATTTTGAAAAACTTTTCATCAAAGCCGAAGTGATAAATTGGGAAAAACTAATCGAAGCCGGTTCGTGGACAAAAGCCCGAGAAAGGGGTCTTTTAAAATTAGTCGGAAAAGAATATTTAGTCCAGGATGGCGACGTGGTTGAAATAAAAATTTAGCAAAGTTGACTATTTCAATCAATTTTGTTAATCTTTTTTTAAAATAATGGAGGGAATTAAACAAAAACAGCAATATGAATTAGCCTTTCATTTTCTTCCTTCTTTTACCGAAACCGAAATAGAAGAAAAAAGACGGGGAATAGAAGAGCTTATCTCTAAAAGCGGCGGCATCGTCAGTCGCTACGGGGAAATAAAAAAAATGAAACTGGCTTATCCGGTCAAAAAAGAACGATTTTCCAATTTTGGCTATATTGAATTTTCCGCCCCAAAAAACACAATTGAAGCAATAAATAAAAAAATGATCCTTAACGACGAGATATTGAGGCATCTGGTGATTAAGAAAAAAGAGGAAAAAACGGTTAAGGCAGCCAAGCTGGCTAAACCGAGAGAAATTTTACCAAAAGAAACTGAAAAACCAGAAGCAACTAAAGAACTGGACAAAAAAATCGAAGAAATTTTGGAAAAATTATGAATCTAAATAAAGTTTATCTCATCGGCCGTTTAGCTTCTGATCCGGAATTCAGAACCACGCCTTCAGGCCAGGAAGTCGCCACTTTAAGAATGGCGACTAACCGGGTTTGGAACGACCGGGCATCCGGCGAAAAAAAACAATCAACTGAATTTCACACGATCGTAGTCTGGGGCCGTCTTGCCCAAATCGCCAACCAATACTTGAATAAAGGGGCAATGGCCATGATTGAAGGCCGACTCCAAACCCGAAGCTGGGAAGGCCAAGATGGAGTCAAAAGATACCGAACAGAAATAGTAGCCGAAAATCTTCAGCTTGGGCCGAAGCCGAAAGGAAATGAAACGCCGTTAAGAGAAGAATTAAAACCAGCCATTGCCAACAAAGAGGAAATACCGGTAGTGAATGAAGACGAGCCTTTGCGTTCAACTTCATCTTCCGATTCCGAAATTGAAGAAGATGAAGTCCAGCTGAAAGATGTGCCATTTTAAAAAATTATAATATGCTTTGTCTCGCCTGCCAAAAAAATATCAAAAAATTTGATTACAAAAACTCAAAAAACCTGAGGTATTTTTTAAATCAGGAGTTGGAAATAAAAAAAGGCAAACGGAATAATCTTTGCAAAAAGCATCAGCGGTACCTAGCTCAAGCAATAAAAATAGCCAGAGAGCTGGCTTTGCTTCCATTTACGCCAAAACAGGAAAGAAAACAAATTGCTAATTATTAGCCGCTTCGTCTCTAGACGCCGCATCTACTATTTTTTGGGAAATTTCTTCGGAGATTTTTCCGTTATCCTTTAAGAAAGTTCTGGCTGATTCAAGCCCTTGGCCTAATTTTATCTTGTCAAAATTATACCAGGCGCCTGAACGGACCAAAACCCCGTATTTCACTCCGGAATTGACCAAATCGGAAAACTTAGATATCCCTTCATTGTATAAAATATCGAATTCGGCCTGCCTGAACGGTGGAGCAACTTTATTTTTTTTAACCACGGCTCGATGGCGGCCGCCGATGATTTTTTCACCGGATTGAACCTGAGCGATGCGGCGGACATCGATTCTGACCGAAGAATAAAATTTAAGGGCTCTGCCGCCGGGCGTGTCTTCGGGATTGCCAAACATCACCCCGATTTTCATCCTGATTTGATTTATGAAAATCAAAACGGTCCTAGATTTGGCGAGTATTGCGGTGAGTTTTCTTAACGCATGAGACATAAGCCTCGCCTGCAAACCGATATGCTGCTGACCCATATCACCGTCAATTTCGGCTTTGGGAGTCAAAGCGGCAACTGAATCAACCACGATAACATCCATTGCCCCGGATTTTACCAAGGTCTCAACTATTTGAAGAGCCTGTTCGCCATAATCCGGCTGGGAAATTAAAAGATCATTAATTTGGACTCCTATTTTTTTGGCATATTCCGGATCCAAAGCGTGTTCGGCATCAACAAAAGCAGCCTGGCCTCCGTGCTTTTGAGCTTCCGCTACAATATGCAGAGCCAAAGTAGTCTTGCCAGAACTCTCTGGGCCGTATATTTCCACTACTCTTCCCCGAGGCATGCCCATCACTCCCAAGGCTATATCCAAAGAAATGGAACCAGTCGGGATCACGTCAACATCAACCCGCCTGGCTTCACCGAGTTTCATTATCGCCCCTTCGCCGTACTTATCCTTTATCTCTTTTACGGCGGTATCGAGTAATTTAATGCGGTCAAGTATTTTTTGATCGGTCTTTTTAGAAATAGATGTCATAAGAATTATTCTTAGATTATTTGGTTATTTTTAGTATCGTTATTCTCACTGCTTTCGTCAACTATAGCCGGAATTTCTGGAAGCATCGGCCCTTCGTCCTTAATCAATACTTCTCTAGGCTTGGCTCCTTCGGCCGGGCCCACCACCTTCCGCTCCTCAAGCATATCTAAAAGTCTGGCTGCCCGGGCGTAGCCGATACGAAGACGCCTTTGAAGCAGGGAAGCCGAGGCTTTCTTAGCCTGAAGAACGACTTCTTTTGCTTCTCCGAAAAGCGAATCATCGGCTTGGCTAAAATTATTCCCAGTCAGCACAGATTCGGCACCCGGCCCGCTTTCAATCGACTGGGCTAATGATTCCTCCAAAGTTTCAGCGCCTTTCTCGTCGTCAGCTTCATATCTCTGATCTTTCAAAAACTTAACTACGTCTTTGACTTCTTTTTCAGACACAAAAGGTCCCTGAAGGCGGCGGGGTTTTGAAGCATCGCCGGAGAGATAAAGCATATCGCCCGAACCAAGCAATTTTTCGGCGCCGGACATATCGAGGATTGTCCGGGAATCAATCTGACTGGCTACCTGAAAAGCGATCCGCGAAGTAATATTGGCTTTGATTAAACCGGTGATTACTTCAACCGACGGCCTTTGAGTCGAAACAATCAAATGAATTCCGACTGCCCGAGACATCTGGGCCAGCCGGACAACCGGACCTTCTATATCTCTTCCATAAGCAGCCATCAGGTCGGCCAGTTCATCGATTATCAAAACAATGAAAGGCATCAATGCATCTTTTTTTGAAAATTGCCTGGTATTAAAAGAAAAAATATCTCTGGCGTGCGCCCGTGAAACCACCTCATACCTTCTCTCCATTTCCTTGACCAGCCAACGCAAAGCATTTATCGCTTTTTTATTATCGACAATGACTGGAGTAATTAAGTGGGGAATACCGTTATATAAGCTCAACTCAACTCTTTTCGGGTCAATCATGATGAATTTCAAAAGGTCGGGCGAGTGCTTATAAAGCAAAGATAAAATCACTGAATTTATGGTTACTGATTTTCCGCTGCCGGTCGCGCCGGCAACAAGAAGATGGGGCATTTTTTCAAGCCCGGCAAAAAGCGGATAACCAGCCACATCCCGGCCCAAAGCCAAAGGAAGGAAAAGAGGGGTATTTTTATAATCTTCAATTTCTAAAAGATTCTTCAAGCCAACCAAGGCAGCCTTGCGATTGGGAACTTCAATGCCAACCAGAGATTTCCCTGGAATCGGCGCTTCAATTCTGATAGGATGGCTGGCTAAGGCCAAAGCTAAATCGCTATTTAGAGAAGTGATTTTCGCAAGCTTTACCCCCACGGCTGGCCGCAAAGTGTATTGAGTTACGGTCGGGCCGACATTTATTTCGCCCATCTCTACGTCAAGGTTAAAATTACCTAAAGTCCGCTTAATCACCGCGGCCGATGCGGCAATGTCGCCGGCTTTGGGAATATCGCTATCGCTTCTTAATAAGTCCAGAGGCGGAAGCTTCCATTTCCGGCTTGAAACTTTAATAGAAAATTCTTGGTCGTCCTCTTCGTCCTCGGATGTCGAAGTTTTAGCAAAAGAAGCTTTTTCCATCTTTATCGGCTTAGCTTCAAAAACCGGTTTAACGCCGTTGCCTCCATGCTTAATCACCAATTCATCTTCATTAAATTCTTGGCCGTCTTCTTCATCTTCTTCTTTTTCCTTAAAAATCAAACGATGCAAAGGAATATCCATTGAAACAAGAAAAGAGATAAAAATCGCTCCGAGAAGTATGACCAGCGAAGAGACAAAACCGAAAAAATTAAGCAACGGATAGCCGAAGACTACTCCCAGATAACCGCCTTGCTCGATTCTGTTTTTGAAAAGCCCGTCATTGCCGACAATGAAAAAAACTCCCAAAACCGCCAAGACAAAAATACCGACTCCCAAAAGAGAAGGAGCTCTTGATTCGCGGGAATAAAATTTAAGAAAAGAAATCCCCAAAAGCAAAAAAGCGATTGGAATTATAAAAAAACCCCAGCCGAAAAGGATGTGAGAAAAATTGCTGAATTTATCGCCGGCTATTCCTCCTTTTCCGGAAAAACTCAAGACAACCAGGACCGCCAAGACAAAACTGACAACAGCAAAAATGCTGTTCTGGGTTTCAGGACTGACTCCTGATCCCTTTTTCGGTTTTTCGTCTTCGTCGGTGTTTTTTTGCTTCTTTTTCTTCCGCGCCATCGAAAATAGTGTAGCATATCGCTCGGGTATAGCCAATTTCTTCTCTATGTATAAAGCTATCCTCGATTAAGGGTTTCGTTTTGGCTACCTTCGCTTACACCAACTTGCCTTCTGCCCTCGCCTTGAACCCGGTTCCGGCCGGAATCAGGCGGCCGATAATCACGTTCTCTTTCAAGCCGCGAAGAGTGTCAATTTTCCCCGAAACAGCCGCATCAATCAAAACTCGGGCCGTCTCCTGGAAAGAAGCGGCCGAAAGAAAACTTTCGGTGGTTAAGGCCACTTTGGTAATTCCTAAAAGAAGCTGTTCGTATCTAGCGGGTTCTTTAGTATTTGACTTTAATTTGTCGTTTTCAATTAAAACCAAATTTAACTCAACTATCTGGCCTGAAATGAAAGTTGAGTCACCTGCCTCTAAAATCCTAACCCGCGAAAACATCTGCCTGATGATCAATTCTATGTGCTTATCGTTGATTGATTCGCCGGCGTTGAAATAAATGTTTTTAATCTGCCGGATAATGTAACGCGAAACTTCGGCTTTATCAGCCAAGCTGAAAAGTTCATTTAAATCAAGGCTGCCCTCTGACAATTGCTGGCCCGGAACCACGAGTTCATCTTGGCTGGCTAAAACCGAAGTCAGAGGCGGAAAAACATATTCCCTGATTTCTTTTGTGTCCGATGTTTCAATCTTAACTGTCTTCTGCCCGCCTTTTTGTTCCATTGAAACAACTTTGCCTTCGACATCGCTTATTATTCCTTTATTTGACGGTGATCTTGCTTCAAAAATCTCTTCCACCCGCGGCAAACCGAGAGTGATGTCGCCGACTCCAGCCACTCCGCCGGTATGGAAAGTTCTCATGGTCAGCTGGGTGGCCGGTTCGCCGATCGCCTGAGCCGTGACAATGCCGACCGCTTCGCCAAGCTCAACCATCTGGTTCTTTGACAAGTCATAGCCATAGCAAAACCGGCAAACGCCTTTTCTTGATTTACAACTGATTAAGCTCCTGACTCTCAATTTCAAAAGGCCCAGCTTATCGACTGCTTCGGCCTGCTGGCGGTTTATTAAATCTCCTTTCTTTATGACTACCTTGTCGTCTGGGCCTTTAGTTTCTTCCAAACTTACCCGCCCCAAAACGCGGCGTCCCAAATTTTCTGAAATCGCCTCGCTGTCTTTAACATAAACAACAAAACCTTCTTTGTCTTTGCAATCTTCCTCTTGAATGACGACATCCTGGACAACATCAACCAAGCGGCGGGTCAAATAGCCGGCCGTGGCAGTTCTTAAAGCAGTATCAGCTAATCCTTTTCTGGCGCCGTGGGTGGAAATGAAATATTCCAAAACGGTTAACCCTTCTTTGAAAGAATTTTTGACCGGCAATTCAATAATTTCCCCGGCCGGATTTGTGAAAAGGCCTCTCATGCCCATCATTTGGTCAACCACGCTCCAGCTTCCTCTGGCTTTTGATTCAACCATAATTCTAACCGAATTTGTCGGTTCAAGAATTTTTCTGACATGCTCGCCAAGTTTTGATTTAGCATCAGTCCATATTTCGATGGCTTTAACTCTTCTCTCCTGCTTAGTTAAAAGACCCTCTTCGTAAAGCTTTTCGTTCTCATCGGCTATTTTTTGGGCTTCGGCGACAATTTCATTTTTTTCCTCCGGGATTTTAAGATCATCAACTGAAAAAGAAATCCCTGAATAAGTGGCATAATAAAAACCAATATCTTTTAAATCATTAAGGAATTTAATCGAAATTTCGCTGAATCCATTTTTATCAAAAACTTCCATCTCCAGCTTCTTAAGATCGGTTTTATCCAAAGTCCTGTTTATAAACGGAAGGTTTGGCGGCACGATTTCGTTGAAAATTACCATTCCGGCAGTAGTTTCAATTAACTCTGAATTGATCTTCACCTTGATTTTAGCCTGTAAATCAATAATTCCATTTTCAAAAGCGTTCAAACATTCTTCTTTGGATGAAAAAACCTTGCCTTCGCCTTTAAGATTATCAATTTTCATAGTTAGCCAGTAGCATCCTAAAACCATGTCTTGGGAAGGAACGACCACGGGTTCGCCGGTGGCTGGCTTTAAAATTCCTTTTGAAGCAAGCATAAAATCTCTTGCTTCTTTCTGGGCATCTTCGGATAAAGGCAGATGAACAGCCATTTGATCACCGTCAAAATCGGCGTTAAAAGCAGTAGTCGGCAGAGCCGGAATCCTAATGGCTTTGCCCTCGTGGAGCCGAGGGTGGAAAGCCTGAACTCCCAGACGATGCAGAGTCGGGGCCCGGTTTAAAAGAATCAGCTTTTCCCGGATAATTTCTTCCAAAGCTTCCCAAATTTCCGGCGATTCGGCTTCAATGAACTTTCCGGCCGCCCGGATGTTATTAACCAAGCCCTTAGCCATCAACCGATTAATCACGAAGGGTCGGAAAAGTTCCAGGGCCATGAATTTCGGGAGGCCGCATTCGTCGATTTTCAGCTCCGGCCCGATGACAATGACCGAGCGACCCGAATAGTCGACCCGCTTGCCTAAAAGATTCTGCCTAAACCGGCCCTGCTTCCCCTCAAGGCTATCTGAAAGTGATTTCAGGCTTCTTTTCTGACCGACCGTGGACTTGGTCAGGGCCTGACCTTTTCTCATTCCATTGTCAATCAAAGCATCAACCGCCTCCTGAAGCATTCTTTTTTCGTTTCTAGTTATTACTTCCGGCGCTTTAAGCTCTAATAAATGCTTGAGACGGTTATTCCGGTTAATTACCCGACGGTATAAATCGTTCAAATCAGAAGTGGCATAGCGGCCGCCGTCCAACTGAACCATTGGTCTTAGAGCCGGCGGGATCACCGGAATTATTTCTAAAAACATCCACTCTGGTTTTGAATTTGAATCAATAAAACCTTTTATCAGTCTTAATCGGCGGGTAAGTTTTTTAATCTGCAAGGGATTTTCAATAATCTTAAGCTTTTCTCCGATTTCTCCAGCCAAACTCTCAAGATCGGTTTCCTCAAAAATTTTTTTAATCGCTTCGGCGCCGATTCCGACTTCAAATGCCTCACCGTATTTTAAAGACAGCTCTCGAAATTCCAATTCCGAAATAATTTTGTGTCTTTTTATTTCCTTGAGAATCTGTTTTTCTTTTTCTTTCAAGACTTTGAATTTTTCCTTTTCTTCTTCTCCAACAGACTCTTTCAGTTTGGCTCTGAATTCCTGATCGATCTTTTTCATCACCTCGGTTTTGGCCTCTTCATTGACTTGAGTGATAATGTAGCTTGAAAAATAAACAACTCTTTCAAGGTCAGGTAAAGAAACGTCTAGAACCATCGCCATTCTTGAAGGAACGCCCCGCAAAAACCAGATATGGGAAACAGGGCTAGCCAACTTTATGTGGCCGAATCTCTCCCGCCGGACAATCGAACGGGTCACTTCGACTCCACAGCGATCACAAACTATGCCTTTATAACGGATCTTGCGATATTTGCCGCAATAGCATTCAAAATCTTTTTCCGGCCCGAATATTTTTTCAGAAAACAAACCTTCCGGCTCGGGCCTCTGGGTCCGATAATTTATGGTTTCCGGTTTTACAACTTCGCCGAACGACCAACTTAAAATTTCGTCCGACGAAGCAAGTTTTAGTCTAATAGAATTAAAATCCACTTCTTCGCTCCTTCGGAGCTTCCTCCTTCGTTAAAACTTCAGAGGACAAGTCGAAGTGCTGTTCCGACCTGCTCTCCGAAAGTTTACTGAAGGAGAGAGCCTTGCGAAGGAGAGCTACATTATTTCATCTCTCAAGCAATTCCACATTTAATCCCAACCCTTTAATTTCTGACAAAAGCACCTTGAACGACTCGGGCACGTGGGGCGCCTTAATTTCTTCTCCATTGACGATCGCTTCATAGGTCTTAGCCCGACCTAAAACATCATCTGACTTTATGGTCAGCATTTCCTGCAAAGTGTAGGCAGCGCCGTATCCTTCAAGAGCCCAGACTTCCATTTCCCCGAAACGTTGACCGCCACCCTGGGCTTTTCCACCAAGAGGCTGCTGGGTAATCAAAGAATAGGGGCCGACCGAACGCATATGAAGCTTGTCTTCAACCATATGGATCAATTTCATAAAATAAATTATGCCGACGGTTATTTTCTGCTTGAAGGGATGACCGGTCTCACCGTCATAAAGAAAAACTTTTCCATCTTGGGTCAGGCCGGCTTTGATTAATTCTTTTTTTACTTCTTCCTCGGTAGGCCCTGACATCGCCGGCACCTTCGCCCGATAGCCTAATTTCTTGGCTGCCCAGCCCAAGTGGGTTTCCAGGATCTGACCGATATTCATTCTTGAAATGATCCCAAGCGGGTTCAGAATTATATCAACCGGAGTGCCGTCTTCCATAAAAGGCATTTCTTCTTGCGGCAGGATGACTGAAATGACCCCTTTATTTCCGTGCCGGCCGGCCAATTTATCACCAACCTGGACTTTTCTCATCTGGGCAATCGAAATCTGGATTGTTTTAATAACGCCGCTTTGAAGCTTATCCCCCAGGTCGCGCGAGAAAATTTTCACGCCGACCACACGGCCCTGCTTTCCAAAAGGCAATCTCAAAGAAGTATCTTTAATGTCTCTTGATTTTTCTCCGAATATTGCCCTTAAAAGTTTTTCTTCAGGTGTTAAATCAATCTCTCCTTTAGGCGAAATTTTTCCGACCAGAATATCCTGGCTCCTGACTTCGGCGCCGATTGTGACGATTCCATCTATATCAAGGTTCTTAAGCCTTTCCTCTCCGACATTGGGGATATCACCAGTGGTTAATTCCGGGCCGAGCTTGGTTTCCCTGACATCAACCGAATAGTCTTCAATATGAACAGAAGTTAAAACATCGTCTTTAACCAGTCTTTCGGAAATAATGATGGCATCTTCGAAATTGAAACCCCGAAAAGACATAAAAGCAACCAGTAGATTCTTGCCTAAAGCCAGTTTGCCGTTTTCCATTGCCGGCCCGTCAGCGATGATCTGCCCTTTTTTAACTTTATCTCCTTTGCGGACTATCGGCTTTTGATTTATCGAAGTATAGGCGTTTGACCGCAAAAATTTCGAAAGCTTATATTCGCCGATTCCTCCATTTTTAGCTCTTATTTTAACCATCGAACCATCAACGAAATCAGCTGTCCCCTCGGTTTCTGAAATCAAAGCCGAACCAGAATCATAGGCTACGCTCGACTCCATTCCAGTCATAACATAGGAGGTTTCTGGTCTAACTAAAGGTACGGCTTGACGCTGCATATTTGAACCCATCAAAGCCCGATTAGCATCGTTATGCTCCAAAAAAGGAATCAGGGAAGTGGCGGATGAAAACGGCTGTTTCGGAGAAATATCAATGAAGTCAACTTCGGAAACGTTTGCTTCGCCGGGTTCGCCCTGAATTCTTGCTGAAACTTTTTTATCAATTATTTTCCCTTCCTGATCAATATTCACGCCTGATTGGGCAATGACATATTTTTCTTCTTCAGTCGCATCAAGAAACAAAACTTCGCTGGTAAGCTTGCCGTCTTTAACTTTCTGATAAGGCGTAAGAATAAACCCAAGAGGAGAAATTCTGCCGAAAATAGAGAGATGGCCGACCAGTCCAATATTGGGCCCTTCGGATGTCTGAATGGGACAGATTCTTCCGTAATGCGATGGATGAACATCTCTTACATCGAAGCTGGCCCTCTCTCTAGTCAAGCCGCCTGGCCCCATGGCCGAAAGCCTCCTTTTATGCTCCAATTCCGAAAGAGGATTGGTCTGGTCCATGAATTGCGATAATTGGCTCGAAGCAAAAAATTCTTTGAGGCGGGCGACAAAAGGCCTTGAATTGATTAGTTGCGACGGTAAACTAACGTCCAAATCAGCCGTGCTCATTCGGTCTTTGATAATCCTTTCCATCTGATTTAGGGCTAGACGCAGTTTCTCCTGAAGCTGTTCGCCAACAGTTTTAACCCGCCGATTGCCTAAGTGATCTATATTATCGGGCTGGCTGGCCGGGTTATTATTCAGCTTTATTATTTCTTTGATTATAAAAACGATATCTTCCGGTTTTAAAACGCGATGCTCCTCGGTTAAAGGATAATTTTGATTGAATCTCTGATTGATTCTATGCCGGCCGACTTCGGACAAATCATAGCGGCTGAAATTAAAAAACATATTGAAAATCATCTGTTTGGCGTTGTCGGGCGTGGCAAAATCACCCGGCCTAATGCGCCGGTAGACTTCAATTAGGCCTTCCTCTTGATTTGAAGATGGATCCTGAACTAAAGTGGCGGCGATATATTTCATTACCGGATCAGTGTCCACATCTTTAAATAAATCCTGAATCTGCTTATCGGTTGAATAACCAAACGCCCGAAGCAGAGCCGTTACCGGAACTTTTCTTTTCCGATCAATCCGAACAAAAATGACTCCGCTTTGCTCTGTTTCAAGTTCCAGCCAAGCGCCGCGAGATGGAATAACTTTAGCGCCGAAGAAATTCTTATAGCGGCTTGATTTTGAATTGGTGAAAAAAACGCCGGGACTCCTGATGAGCTGGGAAACGACAACTCTTTCAATTCCGTTTATGACGAAAGTCCCGCGCTTAGTCATCAAAGGGATATCGGCGAAATAAACCTCCTGTTCTTTCTTCTGGCCGGTTTTCTTATTTTCAAAAAGAAGATTGACCCGAAGAGACGCCTCGTAGGTGATATTTTTTTCTTTGGCTAGAACATCGTCAAACCGGGGCTGGTCGATTTTGTAATCTACAAAATGAAGAGTGGCTTCTTTTCCGGTCCAATCGCTTATTGGTGAAGCCTCCTTAAAAATACTCTTCAATCCGCGTTTCAAAAAGTCATCATAAGAATCAAGCTGAGTTTTTATCAGATTAGGCGGAGAAACGAGGTCTAATTGATATTTAGAAAATATTTTTTCTTGAAGCATTTTAAATGATTTGACGCAAAAAATACCTTCCCTTGCTAAGAAGGGTTAAAAGAGTATTTTTTATTTAATTTTTAGCTGGTTGGGCAATACCCAAGATTTTATCGAAAAATCTGCAAAAAATGGTTAAAAACTTAAAAATAGACTGCATAACGAAGTATATTAATAAAAAAACATTTGTCAATATGGTTATCAACACATTACCATATTAAAATTCTAAACTGTGGATAAAAATATGAATCCGTATTTCTCTCTCATTTGCAATTATAATATCAGACGTTGCTATAGCAACGTCTGATATTTTCCAAAATAGAAAATCCAGCCATTAAACTTATGGAATAACTGCCTCCATAGCTTATGAAAGGCAAAGGCAGGCCAGTAACCGGCAGAAGGCCAAGATTCATACCCACGTTTATGACCACATGGGAAAAGAAATACACCAAAAACATGGCAATGAAAAATCTGGAAAAATTATCCTGAACTCTTGAAACAATATAAAGCAGACGGCTTAAAATGATGAAATAAAAGATCAGGATTAAAATCAAAGAAACAAAGCCAAACTGCTCAACGAGAGCTGCTAGAGCGAAGTCAGAAGTAGCTTCAGGCAATATTCCGAATTTGGCCTGCGATCCATTGCCGAAGCCCAAACCCCAGAAACCAGCTGAGCCTATGGCGATTTTTGACTGCAAAACACTATAACTTTGATCCCCCTGTTCGATAAATCCAGCTAAAAAAGAGGTTATTCTTGATTTTTGATACGGTTCAAGTATAAAGATTCCGGTTATAAGAGAAACAACGATTAATAAATTAACTGCGATTATAACTTGTTTTTTGGTGAGACCCAGTAAAAGAACACCCCCCAGCCAAATTAAAAATAAAATAACAGCCGAGCCTAAATCGGGCTGAAGAAAGACCAAAAAAACCACTAAAAAAGAGTAAACGCCGGAAATCAATACGGTCAAACCGTTATTCGACCGGTTTCTTGATGAAAAATATCTAGCTAAAAAAAGAATCATGGCCAATTTGACCACTTCGGAAGTTTCAAAAGAAACACCGAAAGGGAAATGAAGCCAAGCCGTCACGCCTCTTACCGGCGCGGCCTGCAGGGTAAAAAAGAGCAGAAAGGCGCTTAAACCGAAAAAAAACGATGAAGGAAAAGAATAATTTTTGAAAATCCGGAAGTCAAAAAACGGATTTAAAAAAAGAATAAAAATTCCGATAAAGAAGAAAATGAACTGCTTTTTGAAAAAAAGGCTGCCGATTCCGGCGATACCAGCTAAATTCAAAAGGCCAAAAAGCGACAAAATAAAAATTGCCGAAAAAAGAGATAAGTCAACTTTTAAATTAGTAAAAATTCTGAAACCTTTCTTCAGTTCCATGTTCTTTTAAGAAATTGCTGTTTTTAAAAATGTCGGTATAAACCGAAATTTCAATCCTTGAAACTTCGCCCTTAAAAGAAACAGGCCACTTAACCTCAAAAAACCGTTCGGTCTTAGCCAGCATTGTCCTGGCATCAGTTTTGTTCACGGCCAGAATATCGCCATCTGAACCATATAAAACGACGAGAACATCCACCCGGTCAAAATCAAAATTGGAGTTATTGAATAAAACTCCGCTAAAACTTGAAAAACCTTGGCCTTTCGGCAGAAACGAATATTTCTGATTTTTTACGAAAAACAGATTTTGAGGGATAAATTCTTTTAATCTTTCCCAGATAACACTGGTAATTTTAAATCCTGCCCGACTTATTACGGCTTCGGTTCTTATCGGAGAAACAATTTCAAACATGGACTGGCCGGGCAGCAAACTCATTGATCCGGTTTTAACCATCGCGGGTCCGCCAGTGCCCCCAAAAAGGTTTAATTCGTAAAAAACGGTCGCTCCGAAATCAAAATTGGGGTTTTTTATTTCGGCTAGAAAATCATAATCCCGATCGCCGACTTTTAAAAGTTTTTGGGACGAGACCAAAAGCGGGCTGATTAAAACGGTAGGCAAGGCGGCCGGCAGAGGATCATCTCTCATGGAAAAAAAATAAATCGCCGAACCGATGACCGTAAAAAATATTAGGGCGATGATTACTTGCTTTAAAAGACGAAGCATGTGTCAATATAATAAAAGAAAAGATAATCATTATCAATAAAACGCGGTTTTTAAACCGCGTTTTATATGAGTTTCAAGGTATCTGTAAGGCAGTGACTTACTTTCGCATCCCGCTAGGCAGGAAACTATCATCAGCTCTGGAGAATTTCACTTCTGTGTTCGGAATGGGAACAGGTGGAGCATCTCCGATATAACTGCCTTACAGATACCTCGAAACATTTAAAAATTTAAAATCAGATAAAGTGCGGGAATGCGGTCTATTAGTAGTTCTTGGCTGAACGGATTGCTCCGCTTGCACCTGAACCCTATCAACGTCATGGTCTCTGACGGACCTGAATCTAATCTTGGAGCGTGCTTCGTGCTTAGATGCTTTCAGCGCTTATCACTAACATACATAGCTACCCAGCGCCGCCCTTGGCAGGACTACTGGTACACCAGAGGTATGCTCACTCCGGTCCTCTCGTCACATATTTCTTCTATCGCTAGAAGTGCAGACTATATCTTCACCCTCCTTCGCTCCTTGCGGAGCTTCGGAAGGGCACAGCCCTCTTTTTTATACAAAAGGGCTTGCCCTTCGAAGTTCACGAAGTGAACGTAGAAGGGGTCGGCGTATTATAGCTGTCATCAAACAACTATCCAGATTTTTAATCTAAGTCGTTACGGGGCCAGATCTAAAATTTTTAACAGCTCATTTTCGTGGCGACTGTCTTGATAAAAACAAATAGTGGCCATAAACCTCTTTTTCAGTTTTCCATCTTTCCTCTTCTTGATTTGGAGCATCAAGCTTCCGTCTCCATCAAGAAAACCAGCAATGTAAGCTAAATTAGTTTTAGATTGGCTTCCCACGGTATTGACTTAATTAACTTTGGTCCTCAAGTAAATTGTATCATAGTTATCGGACCGATAAAATTATGATTATCAACAGACCAAATTTATTAAGCTTTCACCGTTATTAGCCGAATTGTCATCACAGATTGCTCTGTGAAGTAGCAAATTCTTTACTAGGAGCGACCCTCCTCAGATTCTTTTGCGCCCACACCAGATAAGGACCAACCTGTCTCACGACGGTTTGAACCCAGCTCACGTAACTTTTTAATGGACGAACAGTCCAACGCTTGGGAGCTTCTTCACCCCCGCGCTAAGTCGAGCCGACATCGCTTGACAAAACAATACTTTTATTACATTTTGTTTGGACTATACCTTCATCCTTTCCTTTTAATGGAATTAGGAGTCAGCCGTGTTATAGCAACCCAAAGATTGCTATCCTGCTTTTAAAAGCAAAGTCTCTACGGGATCTAACCAAGTTTATACTTCATAGACTCTATTATGTATGGTTTTATAGTGTCACAAAACTTTTTTGAGTCACTCCCAGAAATTCTGATACGGAAGTAAATCTTATCTTTATTCAAACTTGATTTAATTCCCATAATTCTTAATTTCTCTATCAGATGATTTTGTGATTCTTGATCGAATCTCTGAGTATTTAGATAAAAAGTTCTGTAAGATTTAGAACCATCATCCATAAACCATACTGCTAGTGATATTGGATCCAACTTTAGATCTTTTGGTACTAATTTTCTGCCATTCACATAAAACTCATTATAAATTTCTGATAATTCAGGATGTTGTCTGGTAAAAAATCTGTAAGCAATTCTTTTACCATTTCCTCTTCTTAATTTTGGAGGTGTTATAATTAAGTTTTTCAACTGTTGAAATAACCAATCAACATAATCTTTTTGTTTTATTGAATGATTTATTTCAAGAATAGCATTAGTTCTTCCCGGAATAATTCTAAGATAGCCATCTCCTAAAATAGATCCGGTCACTATTGATTTCTGAATTTCGGTTAGATTTCCCACGGTATTGTTCGTACTTTAATTTTAACATTTAAAAGCACAAAGTTCCACCGTTTTGAGCTGATTTTTTATATGACATTACTGCCATAGCACCCCGATATTTTTGAGGTGCCGATCCCCGCCGTAGATATGGACTCGCGGGCGGGACTAGCCTGTTATCCCCGGAGTAGCTTTTATCCGATAATCTTTGGCGTTCCTACCAACAACCATCGGTTCACTAAGTCCTGCTTTCGCACCTGCGCGGCATGCCTGCCTTGCAGTTAAGCGCCCTTTTGCCTTTACGCGTCCAGCGCGATTTCCATCCGCGCTAAGGGCACCTTATGAACCCCTCCGTTACTCTTTAGGAGGGTGCAGCCCCAGCAAAACTGCCCACCAGGCACTGTCTACGGGAAACCCTGTAAGGAGGCGAGCGGTGTTTCATGCTCGCCCTTGAACCTCTCTATTGAACTCTTCCAAACGCTCCTGAGAGATTCTATAACTTGAAATCGTTACTTTGTCTCCTTTCTTCAACTTGCTGACAGTAGAGGGTATCGATGTTACTACCTCTACTGTCCCGAGAAGATCCCTCACCATCTGCTGTGCCTCATGATTGTCTTTACCAATCAATGGTGAGTTGTTTGAAAGAACCACCGTAACACAACTTAATAAACTCATGGAATACCTCCTCACAGGGTTCCCCGTGTTAGAACTACAAATCTCAAAGATGGGTATTTCACTGTCGGATCCACCATGACCGAAATCACGGCTTCAAATCCTCCCCACTATTCTACGCATCAAAATTCATAGCTCAATACCAAGCTGCAGTAAAGCTTCCGGGGTCTTTCCGTCTTGGTGCGGGTATGGGGCATCTTTACCCCAACTGCATTTTCACCGGGCCAGTGGCCGAGACAGTCCCCCAGTGGTTCCGCTTTTCATGCGCTCCGGAACTTCAATATAATCTTCTCTTTCGAAAAGTTTTGGACTATATCTTCATCCTTCAATATTATTTAGGATGCTTGCGTGTAGTCTCTACGGAGTCCAAGCACATAATAATTTATATGCTCGGTTCCCTCGGTATTACCTAAATTGGCTTCACCGATATAGCAAGTGTTTCATAACCGATTACTCGATTAAGGGGCAAGTTCCGTTACTTACCCGGAAAGGAATTGCGCTCAATTTAATCTAGATAAATCTAGGCGATAGAATTTCTCTATCACGCTCGTGTCACCACGAGGATCGGACTATATCTTCATCTATCAAATTTGATAGAGCCCGGCGTGTAGTCTCTGAGGGGTCAATTACGACTTCCCTGCTGATTACCCATTTAGGGCTTCCAGCATACAGCCGAGTTTTACAAAGGCAGCAGTCAATTCCTGATACCTTTGGACGATTCGTTTATGTTATTCCGTTGTTACCAACGGTGTCGGACTATATCATCTCCGATTCAACAATCGGAGTCTGGCGTATAGTCTCTGAGGATCCTTCCATTAAACATGAAAGTTTCCTGCTGATTGTCCGCCAGCTGGCGGATTTCCAGCATACAGCCAAATTTTATAACCACAATCGTCAGTTTATGGTTATCGCCGTCGTTCACTGGCGCTTCGGGCCGCCCCCTCCTCCGCTCACTGCTTCGCGTGAGCTACAGAGGACATGGCCGTGACTTAATTTGCCACGACCCTGCTCTTCCGAAGCTCTTTGCGGAGCAAAGAGCGAAGGAGAGTTTGACCGTTAACGTTCCAGCACTGGACAAGCGTCGCCCCCTATACAGCGCCTTCTGGCTTAGCAGGGAGCTGTGTTTTTGATAAACAGTCCCCAGGGGTCATTCGCTGC